>CAYYAN010000104.1:0-6369 GCA_964469825.1 uncultured Chthoniobacter sp.
TGATTGTTCTTGACGTTTTTAATATCCTTCTGGAAAAACAAAAGTATCGACCCTAGGATATTATTAAAAAAACGCAAAAAAACAAATTTAAAAGCGGGTATATCTGGCATCGAAATATTGGTGCCTAAAACAGAAAACAAAGAACAACGTACTTATACCAATAAGCTCATCGAATCAGTCCGCAAAGACCCTTATGCATATCACTCTCTTCGTAAAGATGTAGATGCTGGCCTCATGACACGTGATCAAGCTTTTGAAGTGTTAAAAGCATGGCAGAAAGTCGTTGATGATCAAGAGATAGCCTACAAGAAAAACAATAAAGATGAACTGCAACAAATCCTCTCAAGTGAAAAAAAGCCTGATTCTGAAACAGAACAATATACCTATCCGGAAAACTACAGAGTAAAAGATATTACAGAACAATTCGATATCTTGCGCGAAACCTTAAATCTACCCCAAGAATTCGAAATACCTGATCATGATCTTTCAAACGACTCCACAATCCGTGAAATACGAAATCAGCTTCAAATGGATCATGGTAATCCTGAAAAGATCGATAGTATCTTTTATATCCCGCCCATTTATCTCGTAGCTAATGCCGCTCGAAAAGAACATCCTGAAGAAACGAAAAATAAAGCAGACGATGCAGTGTCTACTTGGTATGTCTTGAAGCGATTAAAAGAAAAACGAGTACTCTTTTCATCCTGTGTTCCTCCTTTACAACAGTCTGTAGCATAACTCTACCCCAGCACCTTGTGGATGTCAAAATAAATATGATGAAATTGTTTAGTACCGGAATATCTTTCTTTCCTGTTTAGCTGATATTTTCGCCTTTTTGGGTTCTCAAATATCGGAATATCTATGAATACAGAGGCATTCAACTAAAATTTCAATAAAATATTTTTTCCCAAAACCTCTTGCTTGAACTTTTGATCCATCAATAAGCTGGTGTGATAATAACCACTTTTTTATTGATTCAGCTCTTCTTTGGCTTAAATCCAAATTATAAGCATCTCCTCCAAAACTATCCGTAAAGCCTTCAATTATAAATTGAGCCTTTGGATTTCTTTGAATAAGAAGTTCTAATTTTTCAAGGCTTTTCTCTCCATCTGGCTTCAATTTGTCTACATCATATTCAAAAAGGAGATCTGTTGGAAGTAAGATAGGTGCTGTTTTTGAAGTAAGAGGAACATCTTTTTTAATGAGTTGTTCTAGATTACTATAATTTCCAAGCGAAACTGTTTCTTTCTTTGTAATATCTTTGAGAAAATTTTTGTTTTTATTCTGTATTTGATCAAAATCTATTGAAGTTTGCTTCGATTTTGTCTTTGTCTCTAATATTATTTTGTTTTCTAAAAGATGATTTTCTTTTTCTTCCGAAATTTCTTCAATCTTTAGTTCACTAGGCTTAGTGTCTTTTATAGCTGATGGTTGATCAGTAATAACTTGATTTTCTGGTATGTTTATTGCTACCGGAGTTAATAAAGATCCCAACTTTGCTTCTTCTTTTAGGAGTGCTGGATCTATGTCTACTCTTTTTAACTGTACACGTCTCGAAATAATCTTATCAAAAGAGGAAGGGTTAAATGAAAATATAGTTAAATTAGTTAAAATGAAAAAATGAAAAAATAAAGAAAAGATGAGACACGCAAAAAAGAGAAATAGTGATAATTTAGTCTTAAGAAAAGATATGTCTCTTTTTTTAGAAGGATTCATTTTTTATTCCCATCGTTATTTAAAAATTAAGTTAAAAAGAATCTATTTCATAATATTAGAAATGAGAATAACTTTTATTTTTAAACTGTAATTCTCATATTATTAGAAAGATGGACATATTATTGAATGTTTTATATATTACAATAAGTGTATTTTTCTTTTTAAAATAAAGTTCTACGGAACAAGTTATTCATATTTATATTAACATTTAAACATTTTCCTAACATTATTCTTCAAATAATAAAATTTTTATTATTATTCTGATAATAAATAAGTAACATATAAAATGGATTTTTTTAATTATCCTAAACACTATCAAGTTATTGTTATTGGAGCCGGCCACGCTGGAATAGAAGCAGCATTAGCTTCTTCCAGTTTAGGATGTGAGACACTCTTATTAACTCAAAATGCTGATACAATTGGACAAATGTCCTGTAATCCAGCTATTGGTGGCTCTGCTAAAGGACATATTGTACGTGAAATTGATGCTCTTGGAGGAGCTATGGGCTTAAATGCAGATGCAACTGGTATCCAATTTAGAATGCTTAATGCGAATAAAGGACCTAGTATTCGTTCCCCACGAGCTCAATGTGATAAGAAATCTTATCAATTTCGATTAAAAGCAATTTTAGAAAGAAAACCTCTACTTACAGTAACTCAAGCTAATGTAAATCGATTTTTAACAAAAGATGATCATATAACTGGTATTGAAACAGCGTTTGGAGTTCGGTACTATGCTTCATCAATTGTTTTGACAAGTGGCACTTTCATGAGAGGCCTGATTCATGTTGGAAAAAGGAATTGTCCAGGAGGAAGAATGGCTGATACTACTTCTAGTATTAGTGATAGCATAGAATCTCTTGGATTTAAAATAGGGCGTTTTAAAACTGGAACTCCTTGTCGTATTTTAGAAAAATCAATTAATTTTTCTTTTTGTGAACGGCAAGATGGAGATATGAATCCTTCGCCTTTTTCTCATATTCGTGAGACTATTATTCAGGAGAAAGGAGATATTCATACACTCAACTACGTTAAAGATGGAATATTCCACGTGGAACAGATTCCATGCTGGTTAACATATACAAATGATAAGACGCATGAAATTATTGCCTCCAATATTAAAAGATCTCCTCTTTATGCAGGAATGATAGAGGGTGTAGGACCTCGATATTGCCCTTCTATTGAAGACAAAGTTGTTAAATTCTCTGAAAAGTCACGACATCAGATTTTCTTAGAACCAGAAGGGCGACATACAGGAGAAATTTATGTTAATGGACTTTCCACTAGTCTTCCTTTTGAAGTTCAATATGAATTTATAAGATCTATTAAAGGTCTTGAAAAAGCAGAAATCCTTCGGCCGGGATATGCAGTTGAATACGATTATATTTTTCCTAATCAACTTTACCCTACTCTTGAAACAAAAAAAATCAGCGGCCTTTATTTTGCTGGTCAGATCAATGGAACCTCTGGTTACGAGGAAGCTGCTGGACAAGGATTAGTTGCAGGAGCCAATGCTGCCTTAAAAGTTCTTAATAAAAAACCGCTTCTGTTAGGACGAGAAGAATCCTATATTGGAGTAATGATTGATGATCTTGTTACGCGAGGGACTCCTGAACCATATAGAATGTTTACTAGTAGAGCAGAATATAGACTTCGGTTGCGTCAAGATAATTGCGATATCCGATTAACAGAAAAAGCTATCAATATTGGATTGGCATCTAACTATCGTAGAGACAGTTATATGTTAAAAAAGAAAAATATTGATGAGCTTGTAAGAAAACTTCCAACTATAAAATATGAAGGAATTGGATTAGAAAATTGGTTAAGACGTCCAGAAAATCATGTTGGAAAACTTCCTGATGAACTTCAAAGAGGATATTCTTCTGAAATTTGGTCCTATCTTGAAACAGAACTCAAATTTGAAGGGTATTTAAAAAGAGAAGAGCTTCAAATAGAGCGAGCCAAAAAACAAGAGGAATGGAAAATTCCTGAGCAAATTGATTATTATTCGATTCCTAGTCTCAGTTCTGAAGCTAGGCAAAAGCTAACAGAATACACCCCTACATCCCTTCGTCATGCCTCGCGTATTAGTGGAGTGACTCCAGCAGACATTGATGTTCTTTCTCTCTGGCTGAAGAGAAAAGAAAAAACTTCATTGATTAACGAACTTTAAAAATCTCTAAAAAATTAAAAAAAGAGAAGATTTTTTTTGACGATAAGGCAAAGAAAAAGTGATACTAAAAGACTATGTCAATGATTCCTTATGATCTTATTGTAATTGGTGGTGGTCCTGCTGGCTATGTTGGTGCTATTCGTGCAGCACAATTGGGTAAAAAAGTTGCTGTGGTAGAAAAAGAACGCGCTGGTGGTACTTGCCTTAACTGGGGCTGTATTCCCACAAAATCACTATTGCGCAATGCAGAACTTTATTCGCTGATGAAAAATCACGCTGGTGATTTTGGCTTAGAAATAGGCGAGCTCACTTACGATTGGACTAAGGTGATTGGTCGTTCCCGAAAAGTTGCTGATAAGCTTGCAGGTGGCATAGAGTTCCTTTTCAAAAAAAATAAAGTGGACTACATCGTTGGAGAAGCCTCTATTCCAAAGGCTGGTCAGGTTGATGTTCTTAAAAAAGATGGTACTGCTGCACAACTTGCTGCACCAAAAATTCTTATCACAACTGGAGTCGTAACTCGAGAGATGCCTGGATTTCCTATGAATGGAAGCTCTGTTATTGGAAGTCGTCAAGCAATGGCGCTACCAACGCAACCTAAGGAAATCATTGTCATTGGTGCAGGAGCCATTGGTATTGAGTTTGCTTATTTTTTCAATTCTTTTGGGACAAAAGTTACTGTTGTTGAAATGATGCCCAACATTCTTCCTGTCGAAGATACAGAAGTTAGCTCAGCTCTTGAAAAATCTTTAACTAAGCAAGGTATCAAAATTTTAGCAGGGACAAAAGTAGAGAAGGCAGAAGCAACAGAAACTGGTGTTTCAATTACTGTTTCTGGAAAAAAGAATGAAACTTTGACTGCTGATGTAGCACTTGTTGCTATTGGTGTTACGCCGCTCTTGCCTAGTGGAATGACTTTCAAGCTTGATCAGAAAGGTTACCTTGACGTTAATGAAAAATATGAAACGAATATTTCTGGAATCTATGGGGCAGGGGACATCATTGGACCGCCTTGGTTAGCTCACGTTGCAAGTTGGGAAGCCATTCAAGCAATTGAAGGGATGTTTGGAAAACGAAAACCACAACGCAAACGTACTTTTCCAGGTTGCACTTACTGCCAGCCACAAGTTGCAAGTGTCGGCTTAACAGAGCGTGCTGCAAAAGAAAAAGGGATGTCAGTAAAAATTGGAAAATTTCCTTTTCAGGCTAGCGGCAAAGCACAAGCAATGGGAGAGACAGATGGTTTTGTAAAACTCCTTTTCAACGAACCTCACGGAGAGATTGTTGGTGCTCATATTATCGGGAATGAGGCAACGGAGATGATTGCCGAATTAGGATTAGCGATTACCCTTGAAGCAACGTATGACGATATTGCCAGTACGATTCATGCCCATCCAACACTCAGTGAAGCGGTGATGGAGGCTACGGAGGCAGCAAATGGACATGCTATCCATATATAAGAATGGTTTTAACCTAAAAAAAGGAATGAAAATAAAAAAATTTAAGCAATATAGTTTTTTTCAAACTGTTCGTTCTAATGCCTCACTAACGTGCAGGTTAGCCTCGGCTTTATAACAAACATTTTTAAATCAGACTTCTTACGCAAATTTTCTCATTTTTATTCCCGCTTTTAGGTTAAAAGATGTCTTCGCAAAAACAACTTTATATTTTACGTAAGCGAGTGTTGCGCGAATGGAGAGGCCTTCCTAGTGAAACGCCACCGGACAGACAAGTGGTTATTGCTGATGTTTTGACTAAAGTTATTACGAAGTTTGGCCTTCATACACGCATCAAGCAGGAAGAAATTGTAGCAACGTGGAATGAAATGGTTGGAGATTTTCTTGCTGCACATTCAGAACCACAACAGCTCTCGCATGGCATTCTTTCTGTCCGTGTAATTCAGCCAACTATTCGCTATGAGCTCGACCGTGTTTGGAAAAAAGAAGTATTAAAAAAATTACAAGCGCGATTTGGATCAAAGCTCATCCGCGATATACGCTTTGGTTGTTAGAGCAGCTTTTCTATTTTCCATGGAACGAATTATAGAAATAAAAGGACTTTCGGTAGCAGCTTTCATTGGAGTTCCTGACGAAGAACGCAAGCAGGAGCAGCGACTCTGCTTTGATCTGCGCTTTGTAGCGCTCTTACAACCAAAAATGTTAAACGATAATATTATTGCTACTGTTGATTATGCTGCGGTGAGTCAACGTCTTGAACAGATCGTTCAAGAACAACCATACAGGCTGATAGAAACAGTAGCTGATGAAATAACAGAGACTCTCCTTGAAGAATTTAGGTTACGATGGATCGAGGTGACTGTTCGTAAGTTTATTCTTCCTAACGCGGAGTATGTTGCTGTAAGTCTGCGCAGAGAAGCTACGGCTGTACCCGTTCAGTAGAATGGTTGTAAAGGGCAAAGAGTCTGAAGTGTTAACTCGGATATTTCATCCCTCTCTACTGCGAAAGCCGGGAATGCCGAT
>CAYYAN010000105.1:0-6369 GCA_964469825.1 uncultured Chthoniobacter sp.
CTTGCCCCATCAGCCTTCGCGGCTTTCTCGTCACGAGAGTCATGAAATATCCGGGTTAAAGAAGTAGAAGAGGTGGAAAGTATCGCATCCTTTCCTAGTCTAGCTAAAATGGCAGCATTAGGTGTTTGGATGATGGGGGTCACAGAAGCGGAAAGGTGAGATAATTCTTGAGAAGCTACCAAGGGGAATTTGGGATGTTTTTTCAAATGATCAGAAAGATCTGCAGGTGGTAGTAAAAAAGGTTCTTCTAACAATTGATGACGAGACAAAGCTGCCAGCCAATATTGACCACCACGAGCATCGCCGGCAACCCAACATTCGGTCATGCCTGCTGCTAAACCTAAAATTGAAGGAAGGCCAATGAGATCGATATTGCAAGCAGAAGCAATCCCTTGTGCTGCTGCAATGCTAATACGGAGGCCATTGTACGAACCAGGGCCTAAGCCAACAACGAGGCGATTTGGTTTTCCACACTTTTGAAGTGCTGTTTGCAAGCCTTCAAAAAAAATCGAAGAGTTAGTGCGTTGTTGTGGTTGATGATATTCAAAAAGAACTTTTTCATCATCCAAAAAAGCAATGGAAACAGTCGAAGTGGAAGAATCGAGGGCAAGAATTTTCACAGAAGGCTAGAGGCGCTGGTTAGGAAAGTAAGCAGTGAATTTTCGAACTTCATTTTCGAGTGGCGTAATAATAATACGAGTGGTTTCTTGTGGTAAGACGTTAGGAAATTTATTGCCCCATTCAATGATCGTTAATCCGTCTGCAAAATAATCATCAAGGCCCAAGTCGCGAGCTTCTGTTTCAGATTGAAGACGATAAAAATCACCATGATGCAAACGATGTTCTGGAGGTCCATAGCTTTGCAGTAGCGTAAAGGTAGGGCTTGTTACTTCATCAGTCAGGCCCATGGCAACAGCGATACCTTTTACAAAGTGTGTTTTTCCTGCTCCTAGTGGTCCTTCCAGACTAATGACACCTTGTTTACCTAGTTTGTGAACAACTTGAGCTGCAATCCGATAGGTTTCTTCAATATTGGCTGCATGAAAAAGATAAGGATGAGGTGACATTTTTTTATGAGTTATATTGAGGTTCCTGCTTGTTAATTTATCGTTAATTGATACAAAGACCATATGAATTTTAAAAATAAAAACCTATTGTACTCATTTCTTGTTCTTGTGTTGGCTATTTGTGGACTTGCTGCTTGCCAATCACGTGCTTCTAAAAATGGTGCTGGAGATGGTCCTTTTCAATGTATTTCAGCAACCATCATGGTTGCAGGAAAACCAACAACAACTGTGCTTGAGTGGAACGAAAAAACAGGAATGGCTCGGATTTTGGATAGCATGGTAGTGACTTCTAAAGCAACAGGAGCTCAAAATGTCGTAATTGGGTGGATTCCTCTTGGAGACTTGCAAAGTGCTATTCAAGAAATTGTAAGTCGCAATCAAGCCTTGCAGCAGCAAGCCCCTCCTGTAACACAAAATGCCGCTTCTGCTCCTCCTCAGGAAGCAGCTCCCGCTCCTGCCTCTACTAAAAAGAGAAAATAAATTTTTCTTTCTTAGAAAAGAATTTGAGTTAGACTTCATCAGTCAGGGGCTATGAATTGCGGACTGATGAATCCCGCCAGGGCAGGAATGCAGCAACGGTAATTAGCTCTGCATTGTCGTAGTCCTCTGACATTTTTTGCGAAGCAAAAAAGAAGATAGGAGATAGATTTGTGCTCAATTAAGATTCAACAAGAAGTAATTCCTAACTTCTATCTCCTAGCTCCCATCTTCTAAATCATGAATTACCGCAACATTTTTTCTTTTAGGGAGACCAATGATGAGCCGCGCCCTTTTTTAGATCATCTTGATGATTTGCGGCGTTTAGTGATTAAAATTGCAGTTGTAGTGGTTGTTGCGATGGTAGGTTCTTTTTTCTTTCGTGATCGCTTAGCGGCGATCATGCAACGACCACTTTTTAACGTAGATCCTATGCGTGTTGGAAGCTTGCAGTCGTTGGGAGTTGCTGATTCGATGACTGTTTCTCTAGAGCTCTCGTTCTATGCTGGAATTATTATTTCGTTTCCAATTTTAATTTTTTTTATTGCGCAATTTCTTTTTCCAGCACTTCATCATGCTGAAAAGCGATTGATTGTTCCTGTAGCTGCTTTTAGCTTTTTTCTTTTTTTAGTCGGCATTTTTTTTAGTTATTTTGTAGTTCTTCCTGGAACACTCGACTTCTTTTTTAAAGATGCTAAGGCCATGCATTGGACGCCGATGTGGACAGTTCGCGATTACTATTCTTTCGCAACGCAATTTCTCGTAGCATTTGGGGTGGCTTTTGAAATGCCTATGGTGGTATTAGTGCTAGTCAAGCTAGGCTTTTTAACAGCAGAATCTCTTCGTAAGGTCCGTGCTGTTGCCATCGTAACGATTTTTACCGTGGCCGCTTTTATCACGCCGTCTCCTGATTTGATGACCTATTTGCTCATGGGTGGGCCGATGGTCGTACTTTATGAGCTTTGTATTTTTTTAGCACGGTGGGTAGAGCCCAAAAAAAATGATGAACAATGATTCCATTTCCAGTTGCGGATTTCTGGTAAGTCTTCACCGTGAGTGTTGATGTAGTTTTTGTGTTCCACTAATTTATCTTTAAGTTGTTGTTTGAGATATGCTCCTTTGCTTTCAGTTTGAGGAAGGCGATCAATAACATCCATGACAAGGTGAAAACGATCGAGTTGGTTAAGTACTGTCATATCAAAAGGAGTCGTAATGGTTCCTTCTTCTTTGTATCCGCGAACATGAATATTAGCATGATTAGTGCGGCGATAGGTTAATCGATGAATAAGCCAGGGATAACCATGGAAAGCAAAAATCACCGGTTTATTTTTAGTGAAAATATCATCAAAGTCGATCTCACTGAGCCCGTGAGGGTGTTCTGTTTGCGGTTGGAGTTTCATGAGGTCAACAATGTTAACAACACGAATTTTTAATTGGGGAAGATGTTCTCGCAAAATTGAGACAGCAGCTAGCGTTTCAAGAGTGGGAACATCCCCGCAGCAAGCCATTACGACATCAGTCTCTTCATCTTGATCGTTGCTAGCCCATTGCCAGATGCTAAGACCTTCTGTGCAATGTTTCACGGCAGCATCCATGGTGAGCCATTGTGGGGACGGATGTTTTCCTGCAATGATGACGTTGACATAATGACGACTGCGCAAACAATGATCCATGACTGAAAGTAGACAATTAGCATCAGGAGGAAGGTAAACACGAACGATCTCTGATTTTTTGTTCACCACGTGATCAATAAAACCAGGATCTTGATGAGTAAAACCATTGTGATCTTGACGCCAAACATGCGAAGAGAGCAGATAATTCAAAGAGGCAATTTTAGCGCGCCAAGGAAGTTGCAACGTCACTTTTAGCCATTTGGCATGCTGATTAAACATTGAATCAATGATATGAATAAATGCCTCATAACAATTGAAAAGGCCATGACGTCCTGTGAGGAGATAGCCTTCCAACCACCCTTCGCATTGATGCTCACTGAGCATTTCCATGATGCGACCATTGGGTGCCAGCAATTCATCTTGAGGGAGCGTTGTTCCCTCCCATTGCCTTTGAGTAACTTCAAAGACTGATTCTAGGCCATTAGAGAGTGTTTCATCCGGGCCAAAAATTCTAAAATTTTGTTGAGGCTCATTGAGTTTGATAACATCTCGTAAAAATGTCCCCAAAATATGAGTGTCTCCCATACCAAGAATCCCGGGTGTTGGTACATCAACGGCATACTTGCAAAAATCAGGCATGCGTAGATCACGAAGCAAGAGGCCGCCATTAGCATGAGGATTAGCTCCCATGCGACGCATGCCGTGTGGGGCAAGTTCTGCGAGCTCTTTATTCAATCGACCTTGTTCATCGAATAGCTCTTCCGGATGATAACTTTTTAGCCATTGTTCTAAAAGCTCAAGATGTTCAGGATGGCTGGCTGGATCCGAGATGGGAACTTGATGTGAATGAAACGATCCTTCAATTTGATGTCCATCGATAATTTTTGGGCCCGTCCAGCCCTTTGGTGAAATAAGAATAATCATGGGCCAACGCGGCCGTTTGGAAAGAAGTCTGTCATTATGAACGCGAGCTTCTTTCTGAATTTTTTTAATCTCTTTTACAACTTGATCAAGTGTCGAAGCCATCGCCTCATGCATAGGAAAGGGATCGCGACCCTCAACAAAATAAGGAGTCCAGCCATATCCCTTGAATAAATTTTTTAATTCCTCTCGCGAGATGCGGGCGAGGAGAGTGGGATTGGCAATTTTGTATCCATTGAGATGAAGAATCGGAAGGACTGCGCCATCCGTGACAGGATTGAGAAATTTATTAGAGTGCCAAGCGGTAGCTAATGCCCCTGTTTCTGCTTCTCCATCTCCCACAACACAACTGACTATTAAGTCTGGATTATCTAAGGCAGCACCAAAAGCATGACTTAAGGAATAACCAAGCTCTCCTCCTTCATGAATGGAGCCCGGGCATTCAGGCGAGGCATGACTTGGAATGCCACCCGGAAAAGAAAATTGTAAAAAGAGTTTTTGCAAACCTTCTTCATCTTGACTGATATTAGGATAAACCTCGCTATAGGTTCCTTCGAGATAGGTATTGCTCACAACCGCAGGGCCACCATGTCCTGGTCCAGACATGTAAATCATATTGAGGTCATATTTTTTGATAATACGATTGAGATGAGTATAAATAAAATTTTGTCCAGGCGTCGTTCCCCAATGGCCTAATAACATTTTTTTGATATCACTTAACACCAGGGGGCGCTTGAGAAGAGGGTTGTCTCGAAGATAAATTTGACCAACGGAGAGATAGTTGGCAGCGCGCCAATAGGCATCGATTTTAGAGAGGAGTTCGGGTGTGAGAGTTTTTTTCATAAAAAAGGAATAACAGATTTGGCCAACATCAGTTCTTCATCAGTTGAGATGACATGTACGTTAACGCGAGACTTTTTTGAAGAAATCAGAAATTCATTTTTTTGATTTTTTTCTTCATCAAGTTTGATGCCTAGAAAATCAAGTCCGTTACAGATGCGCTGACGAATCAAGGGAGCATGTTCGCCGATACCTCCTGAAAAAATCAAGGTTTCAAGTCCATGAAGTGCTGCAGCGAAAGCGCCAATCTGTTTTTTGATTTGATAACAAAAAAGGGCGATTGCTTCTGTTGCTCGAATATCTTTTTGTTCTACAGCAAGAAGGTCGCGGAGGTCAGAGCTGATTTCTGAAACTCCAAGCAAGCCTGATTTTTTATTTACCATTTCTTGAAATTGTTGTGTTGTCATCTGTTCTGTTTCTGCAAGAAAGGCAGTTAATTCTGGGTCAAGATCGCCAGAGCGTGTTCCCATCATGATTCCTGAGGTGGGTGAAAAGCCCATGGTGGTATCGACTGATTTTCCATGATGAACGGCAGTAAGGCTGGCTCCATTACCTAGATGGGCAAGAATGATTTTCTTATTGGCTTCTGCAGCTCCTTTTGCTCTCTTGAGCTCTTCTATGAGAAACGAACAAGATAATCCATGAAATCCATAACGCTTGATGCCTCTGGCTTCATAGGATCGTGGAATCGGTACAAGCTGCGCAACACGCGGAAGATCGTAATGAAAGGCCGTATCAAAGCAAGCAATCTGAGGCAGGCTCGGAAATTTTTTTTGCAGTACTTCGATAAAAAAAATTTCTATTGGGAGGTGATCAGGATCAAAAATACTCAAGCGACGTAACTCTTGAATCATCTCTTCATTGATGAGCTCTGGCTGATGATATTTTGCTCCACCATGTACGATGCGATGGCCTATGCCTATCAATGAAAAAGATTTTCCATGAAGCCAAGTCATCAAAATATCTGCGGCTGTTGTAGCATCAGGAATTTTAAGAGGTTGCAAAATTTTTTGCTTTGTTTCGATTTCTTCAATCAAAAAAGTGGATTCTGAAAATCCTATTCGGTCCATCGATCCTCTCAAGGTGCACTGAAGCAGAGGATGAGTTTCAAAGAGAGCGAATTTAATGCTCGAGGAGCCACCATTGATTGTTAAAATAGGTGACAACATTTTCATAGGAAGATCGTAGCAGAAGCAGTGCCGCATGGCGATCTTAGAAAATGGCGACCCTAACGGGATTCGAACCCGTGTTACTCCCGTGAAAGGGGAGTGTCCTAGGCCTCTGGACGATAGGGTCAAGAAGAGGAGTTGAAAACTCTAAGCTTAAAAAGAAAGAAATTCAACGGAAAATAAAAAAAAATAAAAAAATTTACAGGGATGGAAGGAACACTGAGGCAATAATCCTAAAAACGTGAATGAAAATAAAAAATTTTACGCAATAGTATCTGTTCT
>CAYYAN010000106.1:0-4436 GCA_964469825.1 uncultured Chthoniobacter sp.
GAAAATGTTTTTCTTAAATTTTCAATCGTTGCTTTTGCTTGAGAGAGCTCTTCCTCTGGTAAAGCTTTTCCTTGTTTAGCTGTTTGCAATTTGAGTTGAGCTTCAACATAAGAATAGATATCACTAACGCAAGGAGCAGACTTCCAAAGCTTCGACCAATCTAAAAAATCTTGTTGAGCATACCAACCTTCTACGTAATCGATAGGCTGATTTTCACAGCCTGACTTAAGGTAATAATTTTTCCATGAAACTACAAGGGATTTCTCACCACCATTGCCTTCCTATCATTGCAATGCTCTATGTGACGAGCTTGCTTGTTGCCAGTGTGGCTGCTTTCAAAATTATTCAAATTGGACCTGTTATTTTTCCAGCAGGACTTGTGATCTTTCCGTTGTCTTATATTTTCAATGATATTTTAACAGAAGTTTACGGTTATCAATACAGCCGACGGATTATTTGGACAGGACTTTTTTGCATTTGGCTTTTTTGTTTAGTTGGAAAAGTCACCGCCATGTTGCCTGCGGCTCCTTTCTGGTCTTTTCAAGAAGCTTATGCGTTAGTCATCGGCTCTGTACCTCGTCTCGTCTTGGCTTCTTCGACCAGTTATTTGTGTAGTGAGTTTTTAAATTCTTATTTGCTAGCCAAACTCAAAATTGCTTGTGATGGAAAACACTACTGGCTTCGTCTTCTCCTGAGTACAGGGGCTGGAGGAGCGGTGGATACCGTTCTCTTTTGCGTGATTGCTTTTTTAGGAACATTTTCTTGGAATCACATCGGAGGCCTGATCTTTTGGCAATGGATCATCAAAGTGAGCTATGAAATTTTAGTCATTCCATTGACTTATCTCATTACCAATTACCTCAAGCGCGTTGAACACGAAGATTATTACGATTACAAAACAAACTTTAATCCATTTCGTTTGAGGATTGAGAAATAACCAATATTTTTTGCCATTGATGAAGCAGATTTTCTTTTTCCTTTTTTTATTACTTTCAGCTCTGCAAGCCCATGAGCAGTACTTTCGCGGAGAGATCTTGCACTTTTCAGATGATCCATATCATTCAAAATGATGGAAAAATTAAGACTGCGACCTTTTTTTTCTTGCTAGATTGCTTTATGGATTTTTAGAAAAATTGAATTTCTTTAATTTCTTGCGATCAAATTGCTTTATGGATTTTTAGAAAAATTGAATTTCTTTAATTTCTTGCGATCAAAATACTTGATCTAAAAATGAAAAAAGGATCAATATTGCGCCTCAAAGCTCGTTCCCTTGGCTCATAAAAAACCTATGAAAAATAAAACCGTATTTCTTTTGGCTGTCTTAATAAAAGTTGTTGGCTTTCTAGCACAAGGCAATACAACCCCGTTAGCGTACAACAACATTAATATTACGAGTGGCAACGAAGGAATAAGAAACGTTGAAAGTTTTGAAGGGGCTAGTAAAAATACTGCTTCAAGCATATCAGCAGAGTCTTATCCTATTACAGTTGGTGAATACGCAGCTTTACTGAATGCTGTTGCAATAACGAGAGACGTTCATGGATTGTATGATGCCATAATGGAATCTCAACTAAAAGTAGAGAAAGGAGACAATGATAGTCATTGCAACTTCATTGTTGTTGAGTGATAAGAAAATAAACCAATGCTTGGTCTTACAAGGTTAGATGCCTTACGTTATTGCAATTGGATGGAAAATGGTTGTCTCACTGAAAAAGAAGCAGGAGAAAAAGCCATCATGATCACTGAAACAGGATCATATGAGTTGAGTGATAATGAGATCCTCTCTACTAATTTAGAAGCAATATACCATTTAGTAGAAAACGAAGACAAACAAAACGGAGAAACTATCTTTTCCATTGCTACTAGATTTGTGCCTTATCAGACTTCTCCATTAATGATGTTTGGCGGTAGTGCAGTAGAAAAAAAGAAAATAGATAGCCAACATAGAAATTTTGAGCGCGATCGGAGTGACTATAAAGAACAACCTGATAGAAGTACAGGGATTGCTACCGTTCGGGAAGATAACTATTCAAATGTTATAGCAACCGCTGCTGAAAATAAATTTGATCTGTCTACATATAGTAGGCATTTCAATCCTATTATAAATGAGGAAATTCTTAGAAAAATGATTAGAACACCAAATTCTTCTTTGAAGTTACCTTTAATTAAAGCTGCAACTATTTTGACTGGCATAACAGGTGAAAAAGTTTTTTCTACTCTTTACCAGCCTAAAGGACAATTGCACGAAATTAGTCCTCATCCAAAAGCGAAAGATATTACCATTAGTAAAAAAGTTGCTTTTCCTGTTTTTAACAACAGAGATACTTTTGCAGCTCAAAGAGAGATAAATAATATCATTAGAAGAGTAGTTAATCCATCCTCGGTTTATATAACAGCATCTTTAGATAGATTTCTTCCCTTTATCAAAAAAGTTATAGATCCAACAATAAAAAACAGAGAACATGTCCAAAAAACAATTGTTCTAACGCCGTTAGCAGCAAACCCTTATTGCAGCAATACTCCTTTATCAAAAACTGCTGAAGTTAGCAGCATTTTCAGTAAGCTAAGGAATAGCAAATTAGGAATTAATCAGTTTGTTGCTTTTTGTGAAGAGAGTCCTTGGGATAAGGAGATGTTGGAAAATAGCCGTATTATGGCTGAAATTGAGAAAAATTTCATCTTTGCTTCTGATCTTGCTTATTTAACGAGCACTGCAACTCAAGAAAGACAAAATAGTTCAAGAGACCTAAACGTGCACTGGAAAAAAATAGAAGATGAAATTAAAAATATTTTACCAGCGATAACGGGAAGAATAACAACACTAAACAAAAAATTTGGCGAAAAAGCGAATGATACTAAGGCTAAGAATTATTGGGAAAAAGAGCTTGAACGTGCCAAAAATTTAGAAGCGCAAATTAATCATCTTTTTTATGAAGTAGAAGCTAACAAATTTTATGCAGATGTTCCTAGCTCAAGTGATGGCAGTAAAAAAAATCAGCTTCAATATTACAATGACGTCATTGCACAACATGAACAACATATTAAAGCGATTAACGACTGTATTATTAGTGCAAAGGAAGCTCTAGATAAAGTTAAAAATAATCAAAAGTTGGAAGCATATTGGAAACAAAAATATTCAGATGCTAAGCAAGAGAAGGCCTTAGTATATAGAGACCTTATCAAGGAAAAGAATAATAAAATAAAATTTGAACGTTCTTCTAATCAGAATTCTGATGCTAAAAGAATGGATATAGTCATTCGCCTTATTAACGAGAAAGCTAGCACAATCGATACAAAGATGAGTGAATCTTTTCAACGTCTTGTAAGAGACTCGCTAAGCATTATTAAAGCTAATCCAGCAAAAGAATTCGATGTTTCTGAACGAAAAGCATATGTAGAATTTAGGGATATATTTTTGGAACGTAATCGAGAATATGACACCTTTGTTAAGGAGCTGAAGGAGAGTCAATACTTCGTGAACGATAAAAATCTAAGGGATAAAAAAATTAATGATATTCGAAGTCAACAAGAGTCAATAGAGCCATTACTAGCTATAATTGAGGGTCTTATTGATTCTTTTGATACAGAGAAAGACGGAGCTCTTTTATGGACAGGCTGGAACTTAGGTAATACTGAACTAGCGGAGTATTACGCAAAGGAAACGAAAAAAAAGACGATACAAATGACGCCTGGAGGAAAATTTCTTACAAGTTTTACCAGCCATGCTATTTTTAATGATAAAACTGCTTTTATGCGGGACAAAATCAATGATGATATGATTGGTAATCAACTATGGATACCTGCTTCGGACAATTTTGCTCGTAGTGCATCAGGAAACGTTTATGCAATTATTCCTAAAGTATCATTAGGCAATGGTGTTTACTTTAGAATAGAAAAACCTGCCTTACAGGATAATAAAAACGTTACAGTAGTATTTGAAGCAATTCATTTTTCAGAGATAGTAAAGTTTAAATGTGAAGAAGCAGCTTTTAAGAAAAAGCACAAGAGAGTCAAGCTCAGGCAAATTTTCAAGCAGACAACAAAGAACTATCTATTCAGTGGAATGATCTTGCCAATCTTCAAACAGCTGCAAGCACTGCTTACCGTAAAGCCATCGAGGCTGAAGCAGATGAAAAACCAGAAATAGCAAAACTTCGAGGTGAAGAAGCTGCTTTTTACAAGCAAGCAGCAGAGAACCGTAAAGCAGCAATAGCTTCCTTGCAAGCAGGGAATAAAGAATTAGCTGGATACCAAGAAAAACTTTCAATTTATCAAAACAGCGCAGGTATTAATTACAATAATGTTGCTAACCAAGAAGAAGCAGGGAAAGCAGAGCTAGCTAATTTCTATCGTGCTAATGCCTCGTGGTACGAACAAGCAACAGAGAGTCGCAAAGCAGCAATAGCTTCCTTGCAAGCAGGGAATAAAGAATTAGC
>CAYYAN010000106.1:4536-6287 GCA_964469825.1 uncultured Chthoniobacter sp.
AGCTTCCTTGCAAGCAGGGAATAAAGAATTAGCAGGATACCAAGGCAATCTTTCAATTTATCAAAACAGCGCAGGTATTGCTTACGGTATTGTTGCTAAAGCGAAAGAGGAAGGCAACATCACACTTGCCGAAACGCATCAGAAAGAGGCTCAAAGATACGAAGGGCAAGCAGCAACAGAATCTCAAAAAATCAAGAATTTCATCAAAAAAAATTAATGTCTTAAACAAAGCACAAATCAATTTTTTTAAACAATGAAAAATTAAAGAAAAGGGGTCGGTTCCGTAGTTTCCGTATTTTGGTATCATGGCATTTATTTAACTGGCTTGAGAGTTTGATTTTACCTGGCTTCGTAGCTGTTATCTTTCTAATAGTGAAAAACATTTTTTGATAAGATTTGAAATTTGAAGCCTGACCCCCATTTCTGACCCCCATTTCTCTGGAACTTTGTGTATTTCGAAAACGAATCCAAGAAAAAAAATCAAAAGCCACCAAAAATAATTCCATCGTGAAGAAGAATATTACTGGACGAAAAAGTAAAATAACGCAATCGCAATAGCTCCAGTGACGTTAGCAGCATTTGTTAGAATTCCAATTAAGAGTGCTAAGCATAAAAATAATTTCCATGTTTTTTTTATGAGATATCCACAATGAAATGATACCAACGAGTAGTACAAGATAGGGTGCATATTGGAAATTCATTTGGAGAAGTGTGAAATTTTTAGCAAGTAGCAATTACCTTACAACTTCGATTCAGCATTTGACAACGTGTCATTTTCAACAAGGGGTTCAAAAAAAAAGTTTACAAGAGTTTGAGGTGAAGATAAAAATTTTCGTTATGAAAAAAACCACCTTCCTGAGTTCGCTTTTTGCAATTTTCCTTTTGGGATTTCATCCTTCGGTCCAAGCTCAAACAGACTCAACTCCTAATGTGATTTTTGAAACAACGGTTGCGCGTTACTGTCAAGGAATGGAGCTGATTGGAACTTTGGATGATCAGACGAAATTATTTTTTTCACACGATAATAGTCTTAACTACATAACATTTCCAGAAGGTGCCGAAAATAAAGGGATAGTTTTACTCACTCATCTTCAATCTAGTGAAGGACCTCATGTTGAAGGATTAATTAAATGTTACAATGCCTATACTGCGCTTTGTGATGACCACACCATTTTGAATTGGGGAGACAAAGAGGCCTGCGGTGAGATGCCAGCAGAACTTGTTGGCGAACATGCCAAACGAGTCTCTGCGCTCGTTCATCCAGATAATGGCCTTTCAGGCTTTGCAGCGCTCTTAGAAGATGGAACGGTCTTTTCTTGGGGACCTAAGATACCCAAGGATTTTGATTTTGCGACACTTGAAGATCACACAACCAATTTATCGACAACTTTTCCACTTTCAATAGTGAGTCCACCAATCAACCATGTTGTTTCGCTCTTTAGCAACACCACTGGTTTTACAGCGCTCATTCGTGATGGAGAAAAAGAAAAATTATTTGCTGCTCAAAAAGCGATTCAAAATTTGCAAAACGAAGTGAATCTTTTAAACAACGAAATTAACGAAATAAAAGTTAATGCCGCTCGCCAAGAAACTAGATTGGAAGATTTGGAAAATGATATTCGTGAAGATGAATTGCAATTAACTGAAATAAAAAATAATCCAAGAATAGAAAATCTTGATCGCGAAAAAAGTGCCAAAAAAATTACCGACTTAAAAAATCAATTAGAACAAATCGGCGGCCTTGATCCAGA
>CAYYAN010000107.1:0-6277 GCA_964469825.1 uncultured Chthoniobacter sp.
TTCATCGTGCCGCTGCTGCTCTACTTACGGTCTATGTACCACTTGGTTCTCAAGAAGTGATTTTTAAATTTGTACCACCGGTTTGGTATGCTATCGCATTTTATTTAGGATCCTTTCTGTGGTTAATAGCACTAAGTGCTTTTCTATTCTTTTCTAGTCGATGGACTAGGTCTGAATGGAAGAAATGGTGGGGCTAGATGATTTTTTAATGCGGGTAACCATTCTTGCGCCCAAGCAATGACACTATCAATACCATTTTCCAAATAATGAATATTAGGGTGCAAAGAGAGTTCACTATGGCTTTTGGTATGCTCTGAAAGAGACTCTGTATCTTTGCTCGAACTATCTTCAACGATGGTTACAGCGTCTTCAAAAGGAACATTCATCCGACGGCAAATGAAGGCTACAAGATCACGAATAGAAGCAGAGTAATAGTTGGGGAGATGATGGATTTCTTTTGGAAGTCCTGCATGAAGCTCTTTGAAAGTGCTAGAGACAATATCATTAATGTGAATAAAAGATCGTATTGCGTGACTTTTATTATCAAGAGGAATTTTTTTTCCTAATAAAATTGAGACAATAATGTTAGGAATGATTTCATGAACTTGTTGTCCTGGCCCATAAATATGAGTGGTCGAAGGGATTCTAAGGGAACAAAGCTTTGATTGATGTTGAACTTTGATGTGGTTATTATCACTGCAATCGATGATATAATGAGGCTGACAATCATTAATGATATCAGTTATCTGTTTGAGGTGATTGTTGGGATCTAGTTGTTTTAAAGAAAGATTACGAAGCTTCCCTATTTTCCAATGATAAGGAGTGAATGGAATGCTTTTTGGAGGGGTATGGTTGAGTCCTAAGACCGTGAGGCCTTGAGAGACTCCATGATGTACAAAGTGGCTTCCTAAAAAAGAACAACTTCCTATGATAATAATTTTTTTATCCATACTTGATGTAGAGGTTAGAGTAGAGGTATTCTGTTGAAAATAGAAAAGAGATGGTTTGTATTTTGCTATAACCCTCTTCCCTTACCATGAGACCTGAGTTTCCTAACATAACTGAGCAATCTTTTTTTTTAGCATCTTCTTCTGATATAAAAAAAGAAGAGCCTCTTTCTTTGGAGCAAACAGGAAAATTTAATGTTTCTCATGTTATCAAGAGTATTCCCCAGAAGCTCAGTTCACAACAAACTGTGACAGTGACTGCTGAAAAATTTACTGATACTGATTCTATAAATGCTTCTCGAATGTTAAAAGAAAGCACGAAGATGACAGTTCCTTCTCATCAGAACCCTGAAGAAGAGCAAACGACTATTATTAGTAGAAGTGAAGCTGCGAGTTCTGACTCTTCTATTATCAACGAATTTTCTGGTGCTGAGATATTGAGTGCAAAGAGTTCCCCATCACCAAGAGAAGTGCGCTATAAAAAAATGTTGACTGATGCGCATGCTGCAGAGATGGATGCAGAATATCAAAAGCTATGTGAGCATTGGAAAGGAATTGTTTCAACATTAGAAAATAAAGGATACTACAATGTGATTTCAAATCTTTTGGAACGCCTTGTTGAGTTGCTTTCTTCTCAATCAGATTCTTCGCTCGAAGAAGGGCTTGCAGAACAGAACAAAACATTGAGTGACTTTGTAAAATTGAATAAAACAACTTATCAACACGTTTTTGATCAAAAATTACGGGCAAAATATCAACAAGCGCATGCTGAATTTCAAAAGGCATTGCAACAATACTTGGTTTGTAAAGTAATCGTTGAAGTGAGATTGTTGTGTGCTTCACCAAAGGAAGAAGCGCTTTTAATCGACGTCTTAGAGAAAAAACAAAGAACCGTAGATCAAACGATGCGTTCTTTGGAAGAAATCAAACAGACTATTCTCGAGGACAATGAACAAAAATCCATTGAATCTCTCAGAAAGGCTTATCCAGAAGCAGCAACATTAGAAGAGGCCCGGCAGAAGTGGATGAACGATTTGCCTGCTGGAGAGTAAAAGTTCTTGATAAAGCCGCAGTGAAGATGACATTCTTTCTCCACTTGTTTTATCATGAATACACTTTCTATTCGCAATCTTCATGCTTCTATTGGTGAGAAACCAATTCTTCGAGGCCTTAATTTAGATATTCCTCAGGGCGAAGTGCACGCCATTATGGGAAAAAATGGTTCTGGAAAAAGTACTCTTGCAAAAGTCATGGCAGGGCATCCTGATTATACTGTTACGAGTGGTGACGTACTGCTTAACGGGCAAAGTATTCTTGATATGGAGCCTGATGTAAGGGCACGTTTGGGGCTCTTTCTTGCCTTTCAATATCCCATGGAAATTCCAGGAGTGACCATTGCTAACTTTATTCGAGCTGCTGTGCAAGCTCGTCTTCCTGAAGGGGAGGAATTAGAAGCGACTGAATATTATGCACAGCTTTACAAAAAAATGGATGAGCTAAGTATTCCCCGTCAATTTACATCTCGCTCTGTAAATGAAGGGTTTTCTGGTGGTGAAAAAAAGAGGTGTGAAGTTTTACAAATGGCGATGCTGCAACCATGCTATGCAGTCCTTGATGAAACCGATAGTGGTCTCGATATTGATGCGCTAAAAATTGTCTCTTCAGGAGTCAACTCTCTGCGTGGTCCAGGAGTAGGAATGCTGGTCATTACCCATTATCAACGCCTTCTTAATTATATTGTTCCTGACAAAGTCCATGTGATGACCGAAGGACGAATTGTTTTGAGCGGAGATAAAAATCTCGCTTTAAAATTAGAGGCTGAAGGTTATGACTGGGTGGAGGCAACAAAGAATTAGCCACAAAAAAATTTAATAGCCACAAAAGAAGCCAAAGAACGAAAAGAACACAAAGAGTTAAATCGAAGGTATTGTTTTATTGTGTTCCTTGTGTTTGTTTGTGGCTTAATCTTCTTCTCTCTTTATGAACACTGAAACTAAACCCGATATCAACATTGATAGATCTATTGGCGATTTTCGTTACGATGTCGACTATGCTTTTGATGCTGGAGTTGGATTGACGGAGCAAACCATCGACTACATTTGTGATGTGAAGGGGGATCCTGACTGGGTTCGAAAATTTCGGAAGGATGGATATAAAAAATTTCTAGAAAAACCGATGCCAACTCATTGGGCTAGCAAAGATCTTGATAACATCATTTTTGAAAATATTCGTTATTACCTCGCGCAAGGACAGGCTCCTAAACGTACTTGGGAAGAGGTTCCTGAAGAAGTGAAGCAAACTTTTGAACGGCTTGGTATTCCTGAGCAAGAACGAAAATTTCTTGCCGGTGTTGAGGCTCAATTCGATAGTGAAGCTGCTTATTCCAACATTAAGGAGGCTGTTGGAAAACAAGGTGTCATTTTTGTGGGAAGCACGGAAGGCTTGCACAAGCATCCAGAAATTTTTAAAAAATGGTTTGGGAAAGTTATTCCAAGTGGGGATAACAAATTTAGCGCGCTCAACAGTGCTGTTTTTAGCGGAGGAAGTTTTATTTATGTTCCACCTGGAGTGAAAGTTTCTCATCCGCTTCAGGCCTACTTTCGGATCAACGCACAAAATTTTGGGCAATTTGAACGAACTCTTATCATTGCTGATGAGGGGGCTGAAGTCACCTACATGGAGGGATGTACCGCTCCGAAGTTTGAGACAGCGACTTTGCACAGCGCTGTAGTGGAACTTGTCGCACTAAAAGGAGCCAAGATTCAATATATTACTGTTCAAAATTGGAGCTCCAATGTTTTTAATCTCGTGACCAAGCGTGGACTTGCTCACGAAGATGCTGAAATCAAATGGATTGATTGCAATATTGGTTCGCGTCTCACCATGAAATATCCAGGAGTCGTGATGAAAGGGCGTCGTGCTCGTGGAGAGGTGATCTCAATTGCTCTTGCAGGTGATGGGCAACATCAAGATACCGGAGCAAAAATGATTCATGCTGCAGATGAAACAACGAGCAACATTATTTCAAAATCAATTAGCCTTGGAACAGGCCGTGCGACTTATCGCGGGATGGTGCATATTCCGAAGCATCTTAAAAAATGTAAAAACAATACCGAGTGTGATGCGCTTCTCATCAATGCCAATAGTCGGACTGATACCTATCCTGCGATCACGGTGCGTGGTCAAGGACATGCTGTTCAACACGAGGCTAGTGTCAGTCAAATTAACGCAGAGCAGATTTTTTATATGCAGCAGCGTGGCTTGAGTGAAGCCGCTGCGATGAGCTTAGCTGTAAATGGTTTTGTTAATGATCTCGTGCAACAATTTCCAATGGAATATTCGGTAGAGCTGAAGAGGCTCATTGATCTAGAAATGGAGGGCTCCGTTGGCTAGCCCAGATATCTTTCTGTACAGTCTCGTTTCCTGCTCTTCACCTGTACTAGCAAATTTTCAATGAACTAGTTCAAGGTGATATCTCTTTCTTATGACTCTTATTTCACAACAAAAAAATACTTCTACATTTCCAAGTTGGTTTGTCCAACAGCAAGAACAAGCTTGGGATCAATTCCAAAAATTGCCAACACCAACACGGCATGATGAATTATGGCGTTTTTCTAATTTGAAAAGCCTTGATCTTTCTCATTGGCATGCTGCGAGTGAGCTAACTGATGTTGATGAGATTTTAGCGCGTTCTCAGGGAATAAGTGATGTTGCAGCAAAGTTAATTTTTGCTAACGATTGTTTAATAGAACAAAAGATTAATAACCTTCCCAAAGGAGTTCTTCTGTTGCCGCTCGAAGTGGCTGCGCGTGATCATGCCGAGTTATTTAAAAAATATTTCATGCAGCATTCAGCTCTGCTTGGTTCAGCTAAAATCGCAGAGCTTCATCGTGCACAAATGAAGACTGGAGCTTTTCTCTACATTCCTCATGGCTTAAAGATTGAAAAACCAATTGAGTTTTGGCATTGGAGTGCAGGAGATCATATTGCTATTTTTCCACACACCCTTGTAGTGTGTGAAGAGGGAAGCTCTGTTTCAGTGATCGATCACTTCTCTTCATTAAAAAAGGAGGCTTCGTTTGTTGCAGGTATTCACGATTTAGTCGCTAAGAAAAATGCAACACTCAAATATGTTGCTGTACAAAATTGGAGTCGTGAAACAACAGCTTTTCATTTGAACACAACAGACGTTAGTCAAAATGCTGTTGCTACTGGGCTTCAGTTGAACTTAGGAGGTCGATACATTCGTACGGAGAGCAACAGTCGTCTTTTGGAAGAAGGTGCACGGAGTGTGATGCTTTCGATCAATCCAATGGATGCTGATCGTGAAATGGATCAACGGACTTTTCAAGATCACTTAGCGCCCAATGCTACGAGTGACTTACTCTATCACAATGCGCTGGATGATCGCTCTCGAACTGTGTTTGCAGGGCTCATTAAAGTTGGAACTGCTGCACATGAAACCGATGCCTATCAAAAAGTTCGTAATCTCATGCTGAGTGATGAGGCTGAAGCAAACTCCATGCCAGGATTAGAGATTTTAGCAGATCGAGTTCGTTGTTCTCACGGGGCAACATCTGGAGAACTCAACCCAGATGAACTTTTTTACATGACGGCTCGAGGAATCCGTTCATCAGTGGCTGCCAAGTTAATTGTGCGTGGATTTTTTGAGCAGATTTTAGAACGTTTGGAACAAACTGAATTAGAAAAATATCTTGACCAGCTTTTAAGTGTTCACTTGGGAGTAGGACGACGAGAAGATATTTAATTTTATTAACGCCAGTCCTAAACTTAGAAATTTCTCTTCCTTGTTGGTCGCTAGGTACCAGGCCATGGGGCTTAAAAGTTGAGGAGAAAACAAGTTCTGCTGAAGAAACGGCAAAGGAGAGGCGAAGAGAAGAATTCAATGAAGAATCTTTGCATAGAACATTAGCTGTGGATGAGGAAAAGGCTGATCTTAGCAAAGAAGATTTTTCACAGCTCACACTAAATCACTTCAGAACTGCTTTAAAACAATTTCCCAATGCTGAAAGATTTGTTCTAAAAAAGATTTTCGATAGTACCATTGAGGTGATACCTGAAGATGGAGATTTTACCGACTCTACAAAGGCTGCCTTAGAAAATAAAATTGTCCTGCGTGCTTTTCAATTGCTTCTTCAAATGGAATTTCCAGAAGCAGATCTCAGCTCTTTTTTTGAAAATGGAGTTTTTGCAGAACCCGCTGCTGACAATGAAGAGCAAGGAGTCGAGGGCGCGCAGCAGCGGAGTGTATATGGAAATAAGGGCGAATGTCCTGTGAACGGCAGGTGTCCGATTAATATTTGGTTAGT
>CAYYAN010000108.1:0-6212 GCA_964469825.1 uncultured Chthoniobacter sp.
GGAACAACAATAGGTTGATTGGCGGCTACAGCTCGTAGCGTCTTTTTATCAAGATGATCAAAGTGAGCATGCGTCACTAAGACAAGATCAATGGCTGGCAACTCATGCAATTCGAATCCTGGATAACGAAGACGTTTCACGATTTTCAACCATTTGGCCCAATTTGGATCGATAAGAATTGCTTTACTTGCCGTTTGAATGAGAAAAGAGGCATGCCCAATCCACGTAACTGCAATTTGATCAGTCAAAATTTCAGGAAATGCAACTGGCTTTTTTTCTCCCTGCCGCCGCTTGAAAAGCGAAGGAATAATAATCTTGGTTAAATAATTTCTTTTATGCCATCCCTCTTTGAACCCCATATCAGCGTGATTCTCGGGTCGCTCTGGCTTACGAAGAAGTCTGGAGATTTTTCTCATACAAAAAACAATTCATAATAAAGAACACAAAGAATTAAGTTTTTCTTTTTGTGTTCTTGGTATTTTTTGCAGTTAATTATTTTTCTCTAACTCTTTCACACGATCAAAAAGTTTTCCAAGCTGATGAATATAAAAATTATTTTCCTTCCAAGTTTTTATCGTTTTTGCAGGAGAACCTATGACTATTTCTCCCGGCAATACATTTTTACTCAATCCAGATTGTGCTCCAATAACCGCTCGTTCTCCAATTTCAATGTGCCCACTAAGACCCACTTGGCCAGCCAAGGTCACATAAGCAGCTGTACGTGTACTACCAGCAATGCCAACTTGAGCACAAATAATATTATGAGGCCCTATGACGACATTATGTGCAATTTGAACAAGATTATCAATTTTGGTGCCATGTCCAATTTTCGTTTTGCCAAAACGTGCTCGATCGATGGTTGTATTAGCCCCCACCTCAACATCGTCTTCAATTTGGACAATTCCAATTTGAGGAATTTTTTGATGAACTATTTTTTTAGAATCTGTCTGCAAAGTCGCTGAGGCTGAAGAAGAAGAAGGAGCTGAGGGCGCGAGTACCGGTTCGACGTTGTTATTCGCAGCATCAGTAGACGTTGAAGGTTGGTTCTTGGAATTATAGCCAAAGCCGCATGATCCTACGACGACACCAGGATGTAAGATCACACGGTTTCCAATGAGACACCTCTCACGCACTGTAACATGCGGATGTAAGAAGGAATCTTCTCCGATTTTAGTATGCGCTCCAATAAAACTATGTGCTCCAATGACTGTTCGATCTCCAATAACAGCCTCCTCTTCAATAACCGCATAAGCTGCAACGGAAACATCATGCCCGATTTTAGCGGTTGGCGCAACAAGAGCCGTAGGATGAATCCCTGGCTGAGGCCGAAATTCTTCAGGTTTTGCTAGTGATGCAATAATGCAATCAAAAGCTGCTGAAGGATCTTTTACTTTAATGAGAATAGAAGAATGTTCTTCTTTAAAATGAAGTGGAACCAAGATAGCAGTAGCTTTGGTCTCGCGTAATTCTTGCAAATAACGAGGAGAATAAAAAAAACTAAGCTCTCCAGCTTGAGCATCTCGCAAAGAAGCAAAGCCGCTAATTACTACATCAAGGTTTTTTGAAGAAGTAGTACCATCAACGAGGAGGAGAATTTCTTGTAACTTCATTTAGCTTTTTTATTAAGAACAGCAAGAACGCTATCGCTAATATCGAGATCAGGACGAGCAAAGAGAACGACAGGAACAGCACCTGCGCTAAGTCCTGACTTATCTAAAACCATATCAAAACCACGTGTTTTAGTCTGATCGTTGATGACTTTCATAATGTCATTGATAATTTCTTGGCGCATTCCCAAGAATTCATCTTGAAGTTTCTTTTGCTTCGCAGAACGGTATTCTACAAGCTCACGATCAAGAGTCCGAGCTTTCTCTATTTTTTCTTCGCACTCTTTTTTCTTAATATCTAATTCTTTTTTGGGAAGATCTGATTTCTCAATCGCAGCCGTCAATTGGTTAATCTCATCCATTTTCTTTTTGAGATCAGCAGCGCGATCATTAAGATCTTTTTCGATAGCTTCTCCGGATGCAGTGTACTTGGCCTTTGCCTCATTTGTTTTTGTATATTCCGTGAAAATGCGATTCATATCCACCGTACCAATCTTCATTTCGGCACGCAGAGAAACCGCCCCACAAAGAAACAAAAGGACTAAAGCAAAAAATGTATGTGAAATTTTTGAAATCATAGATCTCAAGAGTGCCTTGCTTCAAAAAAGTTGTCAATGGGTATTACTACTCACTAACAGTCACTGTTACAAAAATAGGCCCACACCAAGAAGATCTATCTTCTTGGTAAAAGTAACCATTACGATTCACAAAATGACCATCAAGATGAAATGTTAGCATTGTTACTCCTAGAGACGCTGCATCAAAAACAAAACGATGTTGCCCCTCAGAAAACTGTTCTTGATCGGCTTCATTAACAAGCACTGCTTTATTAGAAGAACTTTGAAAATTCCAAGTCGTCACAGGATCTATTCCTGCATTGACCCGAGGGGGATCGTAGATCGGATAACCACAAGGCCAAACCCCGCAATAAAGACGTGAATTATTAAACTCAACAATCAGCTGTTGATGCAGATGGAGCGTGACAGGGTTGTCGTTTTTTATACAACGACTAGGCCTATGAGTTCTAGGATTCTCGAGAATAATAGCCTGCTGAAAGTTATCTCTTGTCGTAGCATTCATATTATCTGAATTTTCCTCACCAAAAACAAAAACAGGAGCAAGGACAAGAATGAAAAAGAAAAAATTTTTAATCATCTATATTTGACACTTTGTCAATTTATTCGCTCATATTTATTTCTAAGAGCGTTTTAAAAAAACATTAACAAACTAAAAATCATATCTTCCTATCCGTTCATGTGAATGGATACAACTACCTTCGCTAAAGCAGCGAGTTTATGGGCCAATTTTAGAATTGATAACCAACAGTAAAATTAAACTGCCCATTCGACTTATTGTACGATTGACACTGGACAGGATAACCCCAGTCAATACGAACGGGTCCGATCGGCAGTTCGAGGCGCACACCAATACCAACGTCACCACACATATTAGAAAAATCATACGTGTAGGAATTAGCGTTTACAAATCCCCAATCCGTGAAGAGGGCACCGCGGACGCGAGGAAAAATAGGAAATGTCGTCTCTACGGTTCCATATCCAAGTGAATTACCACCAATGAAGTTGTTATTGCTATCCACAGGGCTGACGCGGCGGTAGAAGAAACCACGCATGTCATTAGCACCTCCTAAATAGAGTTCATCAAAAATAGGAGGTGTCCCAACACCTTTAGAACCAGTACTCCAAGAATTAACGGCAGCAAGCGCACCTTTCAACTGAAGAATACAATCCCAAGGAAGTTGGAAAAATTTCTGTCCATCTAATCTCAATCCATAATCTTGAACATTGCCCCCTAAACCACCTCCAGCGCCAAAAAAGGTAAAGTTCACTTGCTCTCCCTTGCGCGTGAGGAAGAGACTGTCGCGAGTATCATAGTTCAGGCCAGCCATGATTGCGCTTTTAAAATAAGGACTGTTGTTGGCGTCCGTTTGAATAGGACTGTTGTAAGGAACAGAAGCTGTTTGGACATCAAAAATTTTGACCTGCTCAGGACGATATTCGAGATTAGCTGCTAACAATGGAGTAATCGCTTTACGAAGCTGAATGGCGGCTCCGAGGTTAGATTGTTCATAAACAGTGCTCAAATAATTCGCTTCATGATAGAAAAATTCTCCTCCAAGAGAAAGTTGATAACCCATGAACCATGGTTCTGTCAGCGATGCTGTAAAATCTTTTCGTTGAATACCGTATTGGATACGTGTTCGGAATCGCTGTCCAGCACCAGTAAAGTCAGGCCAATTGAAAAGATCAAAATTGGATTGTTGCAATTCTGCAAAGCCAATCAAACTATCAATCGTACTATATCCAGCACCGAAGTTTAGGGATCCTGTTTTTTTCTCCTCAACAATCACTTTGATATCTTTGCGACCAGGAACCAAGGTATCTTCTGGAACCATATCGACCTTAGAAAAATAATTAAGATTCATGAGCCGTGATTTACTCAAGTCTACTAAAGTAGAGTCGTAAAGAGCTCCTGGTGCTACTGCCATTTCGCGACGAATGACCTTGTCTTTCGTCCGCGTATTTCCCTGGACTGAAATTAAGTTGATATAAGATTGAACTCCTTCATCAATATGATAGGTCAAATCAATTTGCCCATCACTCACGGGCGTGATTTGAGGCTGTGCATTCATATCGACGTAGCCTTTAGTTCCATAAATATCACGCAATTTTTTTAAATCAGCACCCATTCCATCAGGAGTGTAAAGTGATCCTGATTTCATTTTCATTTCCTGCTCTAACATTGCTGCAGGAACAACATTAGCCCCTTCAATCGTTAAATGATGCAAGCGGTACTGCGGCCCTTCAATCACAGTAATAATTAAATTGATTCCTTTATCACCATCAGGTTCTGTTTTTACATCTGTTACTTTAATATCTGCAAAGCCTCGATTTTGATAGAGGGTCCGAATTGCTTCTTCATCTTCGTCCATCTGCGCTGGAATAAGACGTCCATCCTTTGTCAAAAATGAGAGCAAATTAGCCGTTTTAGTTTTCATCACTTTCGTGAGGTCTTTTGGCAATACCGAAAGGTTTCCTACAAAACTAATATTCCGCACAACGAGCTTAGGTCCTTCTTGAATTCGAAAAATAACTCTCATTCGTTTGCTGGGAAGTTCTGAAACCGAGGTATCAACTCTGACCTTGGTGTAATTTTTATCTTCGTAAAGTTTGATGATTTTTTGACGGTCATCAGCAATCCTTTCTTCGCTATAAGCATCTCCAGGCTTAGTTGCTAACTCTTTTCTAATTTTGTTCATTGGAATTGCAGAAGAACCTTCAATTAGCACTTCTTCAATTTTTGGACGTCCTTGCAATAAAACAGTCACTTTTAATCCTCCTGTAATCGCCTCTGCAAAAATACGGGCATTAGAAACCTGCCCTGTTGCGTAGAGAACCTTAACATCTTCATCAACCATGTGGTCGTTAAATGGCTGCCCCACCTTTGTTGCAATACTTTCTAAGACACGCTCTTTACTTAAAGTAGAAGGCCCAACAAACTGAACATTGATCTCCTTGATGACTGGCATAATAGCCAATGGAGCATCCATTTGAGCTTGCAAGCTAACAAGCAGCAAGCAAGGAAGAGCAATAATAGAAAAATATCTAAAAATTTTTTTTGAAAAAAAATAAGTCATGCAAAAAGTAACGAATAAGCCTGCTATTGAACGTTGGAACTCTTAATGGGTCAAGCGGGAATCACAGTAAATCCTCGTACTGCTCCAATACCTTTTACTTTAGCGAAAGGCGTGTATTTAAAAAATAAGTTATAAAAAAACCCATGTCCATAGAACTTTCATTGTGCTAGCATCTCTCCCCCTATGACCTCCACGCCACAGCCAAAAAAATTGATTCAATTTGATTGGGCCATAAAAACCCTGCTACGAAATAAAAAGAACTTCTCGATTCTCGCTGGATTTTTATCTGAACTGTTAAAAACAGATGTCACGATCAAAGAAATTCTGGAAAGCGAGTCTAACAAAAATCACGCTGAAGATAAATTCAATCGTGTCGATATCGCCGCTCGCTTAGGCAATGGGGAACATGTCATCATCGAAGTACAGGTCGATCATCAAGCTGATTTTATTTCACGCATGCTTTACGGAGTTTCTAAGGTTGTCGTCGAACACATGAAAGAAGGCGAGAAATATAGCAACGTCCAAAAAGTCATTTCCATTAACATCGTCTATTTCGATCTCGGTCATGGCAACGACTATATTTACCATGGAACGACAGAATTTCGTGGAATGCATAATGCGAATGATGTCTTACAACTCAAAGAATCGGAAAAAAAACATTATCCAGAAAAAATCTCAAAAATTTTTCCAGAATATTATCTGCTCAAAGTTAGTGCTTTTGATTTGCACATTCGCGATACCCTGGATGAATGGATGTATGCCCTTAAGCGTTCTGAGGTCCTACCAGAATTTAAAGCCAAAGGGATCCAAGATGCTGGCAAGACCTTAAACCGTTTCAACCTCTCCAAAGAAGAGCTTGCAGCTTATGATCGCTATCTTCTCGACGCACGCAACGCGCGAAGCACTATTCTAACAGCCTTTGACGATGGTGAACAAAAGGGATTAAAAAG
>CAYYAN010000109.1:0-6209 GCA_964469825.1 uncultured Chthoniobacter sp.
AAAGTCCTTCACAACATTCAGAAGACATGGAAGAAGATTCTCTGTTTTGAGCTGTCCTGAGAAATGAATTTTTTCAGTAATCATCTTCAACGCTTTAACCCGGATATGCTTCATCTGTAGTTGCTTCTGCTTTCCAACAAAATCAAACTTCATTTTCAAAAGGCACCTTTTCCTGCCAAGCTCTAAGTATATCTTTTCTAGTTTCACTCTTAGAAAAAATCAGCTATAGTCGCGCAATGAATATTCCCAGCGATTTACTCTACGCCAAAACTCATGAATGGGTTCGTCGTGATGCTTCTGATGACACACTTGTTACAGTTGGTATCACCGACCATGCTCAAGCCGAATTGACTGATATTGTCTATGTGGAGCTTCCTAAAGTAGGATCTACTCTTACCGCTACCTCTCCTGCGGCTGTTGTGGAGTCGGTTAAAGCTGCTAGCGATATTTATGCCCCTCTTTCTGGTAACGTAATCGAGGTGAATGAAAAGTTGACAGCAAATCCAGCGCTCCTCAATACAGATGCTTTTGGAGAGGGATGGATTTTTAAAATGAAATTGAATGCGCCAACGGAATTAGAAACGCTCCTTTCACCAGAAGTCTATCAACTCCAAATTACATCATGAGCTGCTCTGAGTCCTCCTGTGCTGAATCATCTGTTTTTCAATTTGGGCGTTTTTCTCGACGCCATTTTGGTCTAGATCAAAATGCGATAAAATCTATGCTCAAGACGCTTGATTGCACAAGCCTAGAGCAACTGGTTGAAGAAACAGTTCCAGCATCGTTGCGCTTAAAACAGTCTTTAACGCTTCCTGCCGCAGTAAGCGAAGAAGAGGCTTTAGAAGAACTTCGTGAGTTAGCATCGCGCAATCAACTTTGTCCTACTTATCTTGGTATGGGCTATCATGGGACGTATCTTCCCGCTGTAATTCGCCGTAATATTTTAGAAAATCCAGGTTGGTACACAGCCTACACGCCCTATCAAGCTGAAATTTCTCAAGGACGTTTAGAAGCACTTTTGAATTTTCAAACGATGATCACCGATCTTACAGGGCTTGATATCGCGAATGCCTCGATGTTGGATGAAGCCACGGCCGCTGCCGAAGCAATGGCACTCTGTTATGATTTAAAAAAAATACCTACATTTTTTGTCGATCGTCATTGTCATCCGCAGACGATTGCATTGCTAAAAACACGTTCAGAGCCCCTTGGTATCAAACTTTTCATTGGTAGCATTAGTGAACTCCCCACTGAAACAGGAGCGCTTTGTGGTTCTCTCTTGCAGTATCCTGCAACCGATGGAGCAATTTCTGATCCGACACCTTTTATTGAAAAGACTCATGCTGCTGGCGGACTAGCTGTTGTAGCGTGTGATCCGCTTGCTGTGACGCTGCTTAAGTCTCCTGGGGAATGTGGGGCCGATGTGGCCATTGGATCAACACAACGTTTTGGAATTCCTCTCGGTTATGGAGGGCCTCACGCTGCTTTTATGGCAGTGAAAGATGAGCTTAAACGTCGACTGCCTGGACGTCTCATTGGTGTTTCTCGAGACGCTGAGGGAAATCCTGGACTTCGTCTTGCTTTGCAGACACGTGAGCAACATATTCGTCGAGAAAAAGCAACGAGCAACATTTGTACGGCCCAAGTCCTCTTGGCAGTAATGGCCTCGATGTATGCTATCTATCACGGTCCTGAGGGATTGATTCACCTCGCTCGCCGTATTCATCTCAAAGCGCTTCAGTTGGCTTCTTCTCTAGCACATGCTGGCTGGCATGTCATTGCGAAACCTTTTTTTGATACCATTAAAATTCAACTGACTGAGGAACAAGCTGTGCTCTTAAAAGAACGGGCACATCAACACAAAATTAATCTTCGTTTTCTCAAGAGTGAGGCAGTAGTCACCATTACGTTAGATGAAACAACGACCTCACTCGATCCATTGTTGAAAATTTTTGGAGCAGCGGATGCCCAAAGCGTAAATCATCCGATTCATTGGCAGTTGCCTGAAAAATTACACCGTACATCCAAATTTTTGCAACAGCCTGTTTTTAATCGCTATCATACAGAGACAGAGATGCTCCGATATTTACGGCGTTTGGAAGCAAAAGATTTATCACTCACAACCTCGATGATTCCGTTGGGTTCTTGCACGATGAAGCTCAATGCAACATCAGAAATGTTGCCAGTAACTTGGGAACATCTTTCTAACCTGCATCCTTTTGTGCCACTCGATCAAGCAGAAGGCTATCAAGAAATATTTACTCAATTAGAGAGATGGCTCGCTGAGATTACTGGATTTCATGCTGTATCGTTGCAGCCTAATGCTGGCTCTCAGGGCGAGTATGCAGGTCTTCTTGTTATTCGCGCTTATCATCGAAGTCGAGGGGACTCAGATCGCAATGTCTGCCTCATTCCTCATTCTGCTCATGGAACGAATCCAGCCAGTGCAGCAATGGCTGGGATGGAAATCGTTGGTGTTGCTTGCGATGCTGAAGGAAATATTGATCTTCTTGATTTTAAAGCAAAGGTAGCTGCACATCGTGATCGCCTTGCAGCACTCATGGTGACTTATCCTTCGACTCATGGTGTTTTTGAATCGTCCATTCGAGAACTTTGTAAATTGGTGCATGAAGCAGGAGGGCAAGTTTACATGGATGGAGCCAATATGAATGCTCAAGTTGGGCTTTGCTCTCCAGGCGATCTTGGAGCTGATGTTTGCCATCTCAACTTGCATAAAACTTTTTGTATTCCTCATGGCGGTGGTGGACCTGGTGTAGGACCGATTGGTGTAGCAAAGCACTTGGCACCTTACTTGCCAGGGCATTCAGTAGTATCAACTGGAGGAAGCCATGCAATTGGAGAGGTGAGTGCAGCTCCGTGGGGAAGTGCCAGCATTTGCATTATTAGTTGGATGTATATTCGGATGATGGGGGCTGATGGCTTAACGATGGCAACTAAGATTGCAATTTTAAATGCAAACTATATTTCCAAACGTCTCGAAAATTACTATCCGGTGCTTTATCGTGGAAAACAAGGACGCGTTGCTCACGAATGTATCCTTGATGTACGTGAGTGGAAGCAGCGTGCTGGGGTTGAAGTAGAAGATATTGCGAAGCGTTTGATGGATTATGGCTTTCATGCACCAACAATGAGCTGGCCTGTTCCTGGAACCCTCATGGTAGAACCAACAGAGAGCGAGTCGAAAGAAGAGCTCGATCGTTTTTGTGATGCGATGATCACGATTCATGGAGAGTTGCTAGCGATTGAAGAGGGACGACTCGATCGTGCTGACAATCCTTTGAAACGTGCTCCTCACACTGCTCTTGCTGTTACTTCTGCAACATGGGATCGTGGCTATTCTCGTGAACAAGCGGCTTATCCAGCTCCATGGCTGCGTCAGCACAAGTTCTGGCCGAGTGTTGCACGTGTGGACAATGTTTATGGAGATAGAAATTTGTTTTGTTCTTGCGTAACCGTAGAGCAAAGCAGGTTAAACTAAATGGTAACCGTTCAGAACAGTTGTGAACGGTTGCAAATAATATTTTATCATTTTTTCCTCATCAGTTGATTCAAAATCGGTTGAAATTGTTTGAGCTCGTGTGGTGGAAGATGATCGATGAAAAGAATGCCATTGAGGTGATCAACTTCGTGCATAGCAGCGCGGGCAAGGAGGCCTTCTGCTTCGAGTTCAACTTGTTCTCCATCGAGGGATTGATAGCGAAGTTTAATGCGAGCAGGACGTTTTACTTTTGCACGCACTTCAGGAATACTGAGGCATGCTTCATCATCTAGGGAAGTTTTATCACCTAGAGGAATAATTTCTGGATTAATGAGAACCATTGGAGTTAAACATGCTAAATCAATTTGTTTTCCATCGATCCAAGCTTTGCTAGGGCGGTCTTTCATAGCAATAATAACATCGATCACCGCCATTTGAAGTGATGATCCAATCTGCTGTGCTGCAAGACCACAACCATCATATTCATACATCGCTTCAATCATTTGTTCAGCAAGGTGTTGAATTTCAGGAGTAATTTTTTCGATGCGACGTCCTTTGCTCCTTAGCACAGGATGACCGTAATAATGAAGTTCGAGAGGCATGTTATGTTGCTGTAAAGAGTGAAGGGTAAAGAGTATTTGATTGTCGCTAAAAATCAACATTTCAACCGAAGTAGATCTCGAATATTCTTTATTTTGCCGCCTTTGTCATTGTTGGAATATTTTTGATGCCGGCTGCTTCTAAGGCATCAAGGACTTTTACAACGGCCCCAAAGGGAGCATCTTTATCAGCTTGCATGGTGATTTTACAATCTGGATAAGTCTCTTGCGCCTCTTCAATGGCCTCACCAAGGTCATCTAGAGGGATCGGCTTATTATCAAGAGTAATATTGTCAGCCGCTTTAATTTGTAAAATAATATTTTTCTTAGCAGGAGCAGTAGCAGTGGGTGTTGAGGAAGTTGATTCTGGAAGGTTGATTTGAAGTTGAGAGAGCTTTTGACGAAAGCTTGTTGTAACAATAAAAAAGATGAGCAAAATTGCCAAGATATCAATGAGGGAAACAATCGTAATCGATGGGATTCGCCGTTTTTTTTTGTAGAAGCGCATGGAACAGTAATTCGTTACTTCTGAAGATAAATTTTTGTGATGAGTTCTGCGGTGACCGCTTCAATTTCAATGGCGATCATTTCAACGCGTCGAGAGAGATAATGAAAGGCAATGAGGCTTGGAACAGCTACGGCGAGGCCGACAATAGTCGAATTGAGTGCTTGAGAAATTCCCAGCGCGACCAGTTGAGGATCACCTTTATCCCCGATATTAGCAAAAATATCAACAAGGCCAGAAAGTGTTCCAAGAAGTCCAAGGAGAGGGGCAATGCCTGTGCCAACTTCTAAGAATGTAAGTCCTGATTCGAGGCGCGCAATTTCATGACGTGCGCGAACTTCAACAGCATCGAGTGCCTCAGTACGAGGCCAATCGCTATGTTGGATCAATGTTTGAAGGATACGACTGAGAGGGGAGTCATGAGTTTGGAGTTCTTGGCTGAGAGGATCTAATGAGGTTGCTGTTTGATATTGATCTACTGCAAACTTCACAGCAGAGGGAATAACTTGTTTCAAACGTAGTGCCCAGGCACGTTGAAAAATGATGGTGAGTGAAAGTATAGAGAGCAGTAAAAGTGCTCCCATAAAAAAACCACCACGAAGAAAGAAATCGATGATCGACATAGAAAAAAGGCTAAATGCTAAAATTGCAAAATAAATAATGATTAAACCAGCGGTTTCAAAAGTGAAGTGAAAAAATATTATCAAAAAGAAAAGTGAATGACATTTAAAATTTCCTTGAGCCTTGAGCCTTTAGTTTTTTTAATCCGAGCAAATCGTAAAACGATATTCAACATCCAATTTTTTATTTTGCAATGTTGATGCGATTTCTGGAGGGATTGGTGAAAGCTTAGCTTCCATAATTGATTTTAAGCAACAATCAGCAAAGCTTTGATTGGAAGTGTTGGAAAGGAGTTGTAATGCTTCCACTTTTCCATCTTCGGTGACATAAAAAGAAATAGTTGCTGTTCCAAAATTCAAAAGTTCCATGCGATGATCTACGTAATAACGCCATCGGGAGCTGATCGCTTCGGATAATGTTTTTTTATAGCGACCTAAAGGAGTCGCTTCTGCTGCAACACAAGCTGGCCCCTTATTGGAAATACTACCACGGATCATTGATGAGCGAGCCGTCTCTTCATTGTTTTTTGCTGCTGAAGAGAGGTGGCCAATAACCGGTTGATCTGCAGCAGGAGAGGCTACTGATGTCGTTGTTTTTTCGGTAAGAGTGTTGGTAAGCGTTGTTTTTTGAGAAGCAGGGAGAGGTGATGCAACAGGTTGAGGGGGGACAATACTTTCTCCTTCTGTATGATTAGCGTTATGGAAGGAGAGAGTATCTTCTTCGCGGCCTTGTTGCGTGGGAAGAGGAGCTTTTCCTGTTGGTGGAAGATCGCTTGCAGCAGCTGTGTTCTGGTAAGATTGAAATGCAGCATGCTCAGGAGGCTTATCTAAAGGGGTTGTAGAGCTCGTGTCAACAACGGGATGTTCTTGAGGTGATAAATCAAAAACAATTTCTGGAGGTGTTGTTATGGTTTCTTTTTTTTCTTCGTGATGATGAAGGTGCAATAATGTTGTTCTGAAAATAAAAAAAAGGATCAGATGAATGC
>CAYYAN010000110.1:0-6133 GCA_964469825.1 uncultured Chthoniobacter sp.
ATGCGATCACGAGGAAATAAAAAATCTTCAAGGTAACTATGAATATGACGGGCTCGTCCTTGAAAGAGAACTGTATCAGCATCTCCAGCAACATTGGCAGCAACACTTTTTTCACCATCAATCTTCCCTCGCAACTGATCAAAATAAACAACTTCAAGTTTTGTTCCAAGATACACCGAGCCAGAAGTTGGAGTCAGCTCCCCAAGCAGAAGCTTGAGCAGCGTTGTCTTACCTGTGCCATTAGACCCAATGATGCCAATTTTATCACCACGCCAAATCGTCGTTGTTAAATCCTCAATAATTGGTTTGCCATGATAATGGAAACTGAGGTTTTTTGCATCAATGACTTTTTGACCTGAGAGATTGCCTGTTTGTAGTGAGATCTTTGCTTTTCCTTGACGTTCACGACGCTCTCCTCGTTCACGTCGCAGCTGCTCGAGCATTCGAACACGCCCTTCGTTTCTGGTTCTTCGTGCCTTTACCCCTTGTCTTATCCAAACTTCTTCTTGTGCCAGCTTCTTATCAAAAGTCGCCCACTCTTTTTCTTCCGCATGAAGAGAAGCAGCTTTGCGTTCTAAATAGGTTTGATAATCACAGTTCCAACTTGTCAGACGACCACGATCTAATTCGACAATACGTGTTGCTAATTTTTTTAAAAAAGCACGATCGTGAGTGACAAAGAAAAGTGTTATCGATGTTGGTTGGTTGGTTCATCGAGAAGGAGAAGATCTGGTTCTCCTGCAAGAGCGCGCGCTAAGAGCACTCGACGCTTTAATCCCCCGGAGAGTGAGGCAAAGCTTGCATCGGCAGGTAAGTTCATCGTTGCTGCCAAAGTTTCCAAACGAACATCACTCTCCCATTGCTCCTCATGACTGTTCAATGATAAACCCGAGTGAATCACTTCCATAACAGAGCCTGTAATATTTTCTGGAATTTCTTGACTCAAGTAAGTCACCCTTGTTCCTGGAGCACGAAAAATTTCTCCATCGTTTGGAGTCTCCTCACCTGTCATGAGGCGCATAAGGCTCGTCTTTCCAGTTCCGTTGCGTCCGACAAGAGAGATCCTTTCACCAGGTTCTATGTGAAGATCGGCATGATCGAGCAACGGCAAAGATCCGTAGGCGAGCGTGACTTGATGGAGTTGGAAAAGAGGCATGAAATCTAGACTCTTGGCAATGCTCGTGAATTCAGTACCGTCCTGCGTTCTTCTGGCTCTATAATAGGAATACCTCCACGATGAATATTAACAAGAATGCCAATCATAAAAAGGCAGACAGCAAGATCAGTCCCACCATAGCTGATGAAAGGAAGAGGCATCCCTTTGTTTGGCAATAATGAAATTGTCATTCCAATATTAACGATGGCTTGCAATGAAATTAAAAAAACTAATCCTAATGCTAAAAGTTTTCCAAATCGATCACGTGCATTAGCTGCAATTAACCCTCCTGAAAGCAAAATGAGCAGGTAGCAAAAAATAACAGCCCATGTTGCTCGCAATCCCAACTCTTCTCCAATCATCGGAAAAATAAAATCGGTGTGCGCATACGGAAGATAAAGCATCTTCTGGCGGCCTTCACCCAATCCAAGCCCTTCAATTCCCCCCGATCCAAAAGCAATGAGGGCTTGCCATTGTTGCAATCCTTTACCAAGCTTGTCCGATTCGGGGTGTAAGAAGGTCATCATGCGAGCAGCACGTTCAGGAATAAGATAGATCAGACCAATAAGACCTGCAAAACCACCTCCCAACATAGGAAGAAGATAAAGCAAACGTGCTCCACCGACAAACATGAGCGCTAACGCCGTCGTTCCAATAAGTGCCGTTGTCCCAAGGTCGACTTCTGCAGCAATCAAGGCTAGCGGCAAAGCCAGCACTGCTAGGGGAATGATCATTGTTTGTAAAAACCCACCATTTTTCACTTCTTCTCGCGAAAACCACCATGCGAGAAAAAAAACAGCAGCTAATTTCCCTACTTCACTTGGTTGAAACGCAGCAATACGCAAATTGAGCCATCGCGAAGAACCATTAAGCCGCATTCCAATATGTGGCACAAAACAAAGAGCAAGTAAGATCACTGCTGTACCAAGCCAAATAGGCCACGTACGACGCCACCAATGATAATCAAGTAGAGCAGCTAAAACACAAAGAATTAATCCAATACCAAGCCAGAAAAATTGTCGTTTTACAAAATAATAAATATCGCCATGGCTGTCTTGAGCAAAAGCACTCGTACTAAAAAGCATCACCACTCCCAAAGCAATGAGGCCAACGACAGAGAGAAGCAAGAGGTATATAGAATGACGTTGCATGTAAGAATAGCCTTGTCACACTTTAAAAATTTATTCTCTCAATTTTGAGCAGCTGCTTTAGAAACTTTATTTGGAATCCGAATCTTCTGTCCAATCTGCATTTTCCGTGGATCGCTGATATTATTAAACTTAATCAATTGATCGTAGGAAACATGAAAGCGTTTTGCGATTTTATAAGGATTGTCTCCTTTAATAATCGTATATTCAGTAGAAGCCACTGCTTCAACGGGTACTGGTTCTGACACAGGAGTTGCTGCCACTGGTGTTGAACTCGCTATATTGGCTACAGCTGCAACAGCAGCAGAAGAAGCAATCGGAGCAGCTGTTATTGAAGTTGTCGTTGTTTTGGTTGCCAGAAATTGTTTCTGTGCTGCTGTCAATGTTGTTGGAGATGTTGCGGCCGCAGGTGGATTCCCAGCTTCCTGAGAACGCTGCGAACTTTGTGGCGGCACTTTTTTGGAAGCAACTGTTTGTGCTGTTGAATTGTTTAAATTGCTAGTTGAATTTGCGGCTTCACTCACGTGCTGCGAACTTTGTGGCAGTATTTCTTTTTTTACTTCTTTTGCTATCTCACGGACAGGAGCAGGAACAAGAGGTTTTGCTTCTTCTGAAGCCACCGCTTCTTGAGCTTCAAGAACTTGGTTTTGCAGTTTTTCTGAAGCCTTGGAGTGACCTGACTTGACTTTATTAAAAGCAAAGAGGCCCCCTACCGCAATAACATGCAAAGCTAAAACAACCATAAAAGCATGGGAGAGTTTCATATTCGGTTCGCTCCCATAATTATCAAATTCTTCAGCAGAATCAGCCATTGCAGCTTTTGCTTTTAGTGAACGAATACGACGTTGACGCGAGGAGGATTTCATGGACTAGTTGAGTTAATAATAAAAAATTGTAGAACGGCTTTTTTAAATTCATTACCCCGTTCTTCGTAGTTCTTAAACATATCATAAGAAGAGGTTCCTGGCGAGAGAAGAACAACATCTCCTGATTGTGCGTGGGCAGCCGCCATCTGAACAGCTTCTTCCATCGAATTTACGGGATGGACAACAACACCTTGCCAAGCAGCAGCAATCGAGTGTTTCATTTCTCCCATCAAGATTGCCTCCTTCACACGCTCTCGAACAAGCGACAAGATCGGAGCAAACGAAGAACCTTTATTTTTTCCTCCGGCAATGAGAATAATCGGACGATTTTTTTCGATTGATTGAAGCGCTTTTTCCATCGCATCCAACGTCGTCGACTTGGAATCGTTAATCCAAAGAACACCATTTTGCTCTCTCACCACCTCACACCGATGCGGAAGAGATTTGTATTGAGCAACTCCTGTTAGCATTTTTTCTGGAGCAAGCCCAAGAGCCACTCCAACTGCCAGCGTAGCCATCATGTTTTCAGCATTATGAGCCCCACGAAGCTGAGTCTGGCTCATATTAAGGAGCCTTTGCTCATGATAATAAATTGATTTACCATCAAAGAAAAAATCAGAATTTTTATTCTGTGAGCTAAAAGTTACTTTTCTTGCAAGCGATTGAGGCAATTCTTCAATGCTAAAGTTTTTTGGGAGAATCATAACATCATCTGATGTTTGATTTCGAAAAATCCTTAACTTTGCTTCTCGATATTCAGCCACACTAGCATAGCGGTCAAGATGGTTGGGACTCAAGTTGAGCCACACGGCAATGTGAGCATGAAAACAATCTGTTGTTTCCAGCTGGAAGGAACTAACTTCAATGACAATCACATCAAGATCTCTGCTTTTCAGCACGATCTCAGAAAAAGGAACACCAATGTTACCACAGGCCATCGTCTTCATTCCTGCTCCCTGCAATGCTGCCACTGTCAATTCAGTAGTTGTTGTTTTTCCATTTGTTCCAGTAATGGCAACAATCGGACATTTGCAAAATTGATACGCAAGCTCTAATTCACCTATGAGCGCAATACCTTGAGACATGACTTGTTGTACAAGCGGAGAAGTTGGATCAATACCAGGACTTAAGATGGCACGATCAAAGGAAGGCTGGAGAAAAGACAATGCTGCTTGACCAAGATGAACAGTAATTCCTTCGGATCTCAACATTGCTGCGTTTTCTTGCAATGTTTTTCCATCCCCACTATCTGCTACAGTTATAATCGCACCAGCATGCTGTAACAAGCGGACTGCGGCAAGCCCACTTCGCCCCAGACCTAGGATTAAAATTTGTTTGCCAGAATAATTCATCGATGCAGGTTATAGATTTCAAATTATCGGTTACAGGAAATAATTTGGAACGTAGTAAACTGTATTGGAAATGCAGGTTAACGCATCTTGAGCGTTGCTAGTCCTATGATCCCACACATAATGGCGATAATCCAAAAGCGAACAGTAACAGTCGACTCTTTCCATCCGCTCAATTCAAAATGATGATGGATCGGTGACATTTTAAAAATGCGACGTCCAGTTAATTTAAAACTAGCAACCTGCAAAATCACAGAAACGATTTCAGCAACAAAAACACCGCCGACAATCACGAGTGCAAACTCTTGTTTACAGCTAATGGCTAAAACACCGAGAATACCACCAATAGGAAGTGACCCTGTATCTCCCATAAAGACACGTGCGGGATAACAATTCCACCAAAGAAAACCTAAAGAAGCCCCAGCTAGAGCCATACTCACAACAGCAAGCTCTCCTGAAAAAGGATTATGAGGAATTTGAAGATAGGCGGCGACTTTAAAATTACCGGCAACATATGTAAAGACTGCGTAGGTTACTGCCGCCATTACAGTACACCCTGCAGCAAGGCCATCTAAGCCATCAGTAATATTTACAGCATTGGAAGTACCAACAATAATAAAAAGATAAAAAATAAAAGCAGAAAAGATGCCAAGATGAGTGATAATAGGACCTTTTAAAAAAGGCAAATAAACTTCTCGGGCCTGTATTGATAAAGAGGGTGTTAAAAAAAAGAAAAGCGTTACCATGATTGCTAAAAGACATTGCAAGCCAAATTTATGACGACTCTTAATGCCTGCTGATTTTTTTTGCGTTACCTTTAGATAATCATCAAAAAAACCAAGTGCACCCAAATAAGTTGCTGTAAAAAGTAAGACCCAGACCAAAGGATTCGTTGGTCTAGCCCAGAGAAGGCTTGAAACAAGTACGGAACCAATCAGAAGAATTCCACCCATTGTCGGCGTTCCCTGCTTACTTCCATGAAGCTCATTAAGACGATGAACCTCTTCAGCACTGCGAATCGGTTGACCAATTTTTAATTGAATCAAGCGTACGATAACTTTTTTCCCAAAAAAAAGAGAAATGACAAAGGCTGTTAAGCCTGCCCCCATTGCACGAAACGAAATATATTGGAAGATCTGGAAAATTTTTGCGATGGTTGTTCCATGCAATGTATCAGTGAATTGGTAGAGGTAGTAGAGCATAGGAAAGAAGTTGAAAAGTTGAAGCCTTTACATCTAAAAGAGTGAATCAAAATGAGGGCATTTGCGTAAGAAGTCTGATTTTTATAAAGATTTTCACTGAAGCTTAAAGTTTCTTTTCAACGTTTCACCCCTTCAACGTTTCAACGTCCCTTTGTTGCTGCGCAACAAAATGACTCACAACTTCTTTCATTTTCGCACTAAGACTTCCTTTGACGAGAACAAGGTCTCCTGGCTTAACAAGCGATAATAACAATTCCGAAGCTTCCTTATTATTTAAAACTTCATGCACACTTTCTACACCAGCTTCACGAGCAGCTTGGGCCATGATGCTTGTTTCTGCACCAACTGTAATGAGAATATTGAGGGGAGTTGCTGCTTTTCCAACACGTTGATATCCTTGCTCAGCATAATC
>CAYYAN010000111.1:0-6037 GCA_964469825.1 uncultured Chthoniobacter sp.
CCAGCAACTGAGATTCAAGCGGGTTCTGGTGTCCTCAAAGTGGCTATTGCAAGTTTGAAAACACTTTTAGAAGGAGGCATTGCTTATGATATCATTGGATCAGCTGGAGCTCCTGTTGCAGAGGGAACTTCCTTTCCTCTCTTTGCTAATGAGGAGCTAGCACGTATGAGTTCCTCTCCTCTTCATTTAATTTTTGAAAATGGACAAGGGTTAGTTGCTGGGCAAACACAACTTCGTTATCACGGCCTTCCCGTTGGTCTCGTAGAAGAAATTAAAATTCTTCCTAAAAATGTGGAAGTCACTGCTTATTTGAAACCAGAGTATGATTTTTTAAGAGAGCCCAACATCAACTATAAAATCATTCATTCCAAATTATCATTCGATGGCGTAACCAGCTTAGAAACGCTCTTGAGCGGCGTCTACATCGAATGCATTCCTTCTAAAAAATCGCGGCCCGTGATGAAATTAATTGATCGAATTTTTAAGCCGAAGAAATAAATCCGTAACTCTTCAGCAGAACGGTTGTGAAGGGTAAAGAGTGTAAAGTGTAGAGTGTTAACCCGGTTAACCCGAATTGTCATGACGTCCTGTTTAATAAGACGTTGAGGTCTGCTCTATTTCTTCTGTGATGATCGTTGAAGTTTGTTCATCTTCTTTTTTGACTTCTAGTTCGATCGGTTTGGCCACGCGAAGGCGGGGCGAAATTTTCCAAAAATGAGAACGTCTTTTATTCCAGTCAGCAAGTACTTGCTGAGCCAGCTCGCTCTCGGTGTTAGCGAGATGTTCCTCAATGAGTTGACGTAGTTGGCTTTCATCCTCCTCGGCGAGATGTTCTGCTGTGACAAGTTGAGGGTTTAAAACGGAGAGCAATGTTTTTTGTTCATCTAAAACATAAGCTACACCTCCCGTCATGCCTGCTCCAAAATTGTTTCCTGTTGGTCCTAAGACAACAACAATTCCGCCTGTCATGTACTCGCAGCCATGATCGCCAATGCCTTCTACAACAGCAATACCGCCCGAGTTGCGTACGGCAAAACGCTCTCCAGCGCGACCGTTGATAAAAAGTTTTCCCCCAAGCGCACCATACATAACCGTGTTTCCAACAATCGAGTTTTCATGAGGAGTGAAGAGATGATTTTTTCGAGGACGAATGACGATTTTTCCGCCACTCATTGATTTGCCGACGTAATCATTCGCTTCACCTTTGAGCAAGAGTGTCACGCCTGGTGATAAAAAAGCGCCGAGGCTTTGACCCGCTGTTCCTTTCAAGCTAATTTCTAGTGTTTCTTCGGGAAGTCCTTTTAGTCCATAAAGGAAGGCGATAGCTCCAGAAACTTTAGTCCCAACAGCACGATGAGTGTTGTTAATTTTATAAGAAAGTTGAAAGGCCTTTCTTCGAAACTCTATTCCTGTCGCTTCATTACCAGAAGGGTCTTTGGAAGGAAGTCTCAACGATCTACCATCACGAATAATTTCTGCTGCATCTTGTAAAATAATATCATCTAATGGCTGGTCGCGTTCAGCGTCGTTTCTGTCACGTGTGGCATAACGAATCGCTGTCGGATCATGAGCAACCACATCGTAGAGTAAGCGATCGAGTTTGAGTTTGTTTGCTTTGGGATGATCTTTAATTTTTTTCTGACGCAAGTGAGCCGTCTGTCCTACCATTTCATCGATTGTTCTAAAACCGAGCTGTGCCATGATCTGACGAACTTCTTCGGCTACAGCGTTAAAATAATTGACGACATTTTCTGGCTTGCCTTTGAATTTTTCACGGAGCCGTTCGTTGAGAGTAGCGATGCCAACAGGACAATTGTTCAAATGGCACTGGCGTACGTAGACGCATCCCATGGCAATGAGAGCTGCTGTGCCAAAATTATATTCTTCAGCTCCAAGCAACGTTGCATAGATGATGTCCTCTCCTGTACGCATGCCGCCATCAGTACGGAGAGTGACACGATTACGAAGTTGGTTGAGTAAGAGAACTTGATGGGCTTCGGCTAAACCAAGTTCCCAAGGTCCTCCTGCATGCTTGATGGAACTGAGAGGAGACGCTCCTGTACCTCCTTCATGACCACTGATCAAAATAATATCAGCATGGGCTTTAGCAACACCTGCTGCAATCGTGCCAACGCCTGCTTCTGCAACAAGCTTAACACAGATGCGTGCACGGGGGTTGACCTGTTTTAAGTCATAGATGAGTTGAGCGAGATCTTCAATTGAGTAGATATCGTGGTGGGGAGGGGGTGAAATCAGTGTGACGCCGGGAACAGCGTGACGTAATGTTGCAATATAATGATTAACTTTGATGCCAGGAAGCTGACCTCCCTCTCCAGGTTTAGCGCCTTGAGCCATCTTAATTTCAATTTCTTTAGCGCTGGCTAAATAAGTAGCACTCACACCAAAGCGAGCCGAAGCAATTTGTTTGATGGCACTGTTGGCCCAGTCACCATTCTCGCGACGTTTGTAACGTTCGGGATCTTCGCCGCCCTCTCCAGAGTTAGATTTTCCCCCAATGCGGTTCATGGCAATGGCCAATGTTTCATGTGCCTCAGGACTGAGGGCCCCTAAAGACATACCTGCTGTTGTAAAACGACGGCGAATTTCTTCAATCGGTTCGACTTCATCGAGAGGTACTGGTCCAGAATTCTTGGGAATAAAAGTGAGCAGATTACGCAAGGAATGAGGCGTGTTTGTTAACACAGCATTAACATAGGCGCGATAGTCTTCTGGTTTATTCGTTCGAATAAAGCTGTGAAAGTTTTTAATCACTGGGGGTGTGACAACATGCATTTCGCCGATACGGCGGAAACGATAGAAGCCAGCATCCGGTAATTTATTTTCTTCGCAGAAGTTGAAGTTGGAAATTGAAGTAAAAGCAAGGTTGTGTCGCGCGAGACTTTCTTCTGCAATTTCTTCAAATCCGATTCCTTCAATGGGAGAAGTAGTGCCTGTGAAGCAAGATTCTATCAGGTCAGAAGAGAGGCCAATCGCTTCGAAGGTTTGCGCGCCACGATAACTTCCAATAACAGAGATGCCCATTTTTGACATGATTTTGAGCAATCCATTACAAAGAGCTTTTTTATAATTCAAAAGAGCAATGCTCCAAGCAATCGGTTCTTTTTCTCTTGATAAAACATCATGAATTGTTTCCAGTGCCAGATAAGGATGGATCGCACTAGCGCCATAACCAATGAGGCAGGCCATTTGATGGACATCACGGGCTTCTCCTGTTTGGCAAATTAAGCTAGCTTTCATTCGCTTTCCAATACGTGTCAGATGATGATGGACTGCTCCGACAGCTAGAAGTGAAGGAATTGCGACATGATCTGCGTCAATACCAATATCGCTAAGTAGAATCATTCGCGCGCCTTGATCGATGGCCTCTTCGGCTTCCTTGCAAACTCTTTCTACGGCAGGAGCCAATCCTAAAGATCCTGTCAAAGTTTTCCAGAGTGTGGAAATAGTTGAAATTTTGTGAATGCCACCAATTTTTTTTAAACGTTCCAATTCTTCGTTCAGTAAAATTGGAGAATCAATGGTGATCTGTTGGGCATGCTCTGGTGTTGCAACGAGAAAATTTCGTTTCCATCCCATAGCCGTGAATAGAGACATGACTGAACGTTCGCGAATGGGGTCAATTGGAGGATTTGTGACTTGAGCAAAGAGTTGTTGAAAGTAAGTAAAGAGAAGTCGTGGTCGTGTTGAGAGAACCGCAAGAGGTGTATCATCGCCCATGGATCCAACCGCTTCAGTACCATCATGAATCATCGGTTTGAATACCATTTCCAATTCTTCGCTGTTATAACCAAACGCTATCTGTTGTTGGAGGAGAGAAGAGCGGCTTCCTTTTTGAGGTTCTCTAAGAGCTCCAATTTCATGAGCTTCGATAGGTGGGATTTTGACAAGATGATCTGCGACCATTTTTTCATAATCATGTTGTGCGGCCAAATCATTTTTAATCGTCTCGTTGCGCAAAAGAACGCCGCGTGCTAAGTCGACAGCAATCATTTCACCAGGAGCTAAACGTCCTTTTTCAATCACGTTCTTTTGGTCGAGTCCACTAATGCCCATTTCAGAACCAAGAGAAAAAATCCCATCATGAGTAATTTCATAACGTGCAGGACGAAGTCCGTTACGATCAAGAGCAGCTCCCACAATGAGACCATCCGTAAAAACCAGTGCTGCAGGTCCATCCCAAGGCTCACAGAGGCAGGTATGGTATTCAAAAAATGCAGCAAGCTTTGGTGAAATAGACTTTTTGCATGACTCTACTGCCGGCCTACATAGTTCTGTCGTGCCGGTGTTCGCTGCTTGAGTATTTCGATATATACTCTGCTGCTCTGCTCTATTAACTCGTTGCTCTACATCGCCAGTTGCAGGTTCTGCAAGAAAGCCAATGTTTTTATCAGTACGCCAAGAAGGAGGGACTAACATCGTCATCGCATGAAGAAGGGAGCGACCTGACATCGTGAGAATTTCTAAAACATTGTCGAGGTTAGAGGAATCAGAGCCACCTGATTGAGTAATCGGTTTCAAAAAATCAATATCACTGCCCCAAAAATCTGCTTTAATCTCAGCTTCGCGGGCCTTAGTCCAATGACGATTGCCGCGAATCGTATTAATTTCTCCGTTATGCGAGAGCATACGAAAGGGGTGTGCAAGGGGCCAAGTTGGAAACGTATTGGTGCTATACCGTTGATGATAGACGCAAAACGCCGTTTCGTAATCAGGATCAGCAAGGTCAGGATAAAATTTTTCTAAGGAAGCTGCTACTAATAGGCCTTTGTAAACGAGGGTTCGATGAGAAAAAGAGAGAATGTAAAATTCTTCAATCTTATCTTGTGCGGTCCGGTCTTCGATTTCATTACGAGCTAAAAAAAGGCGACGCTCAAAATCATTGTCGCTCATCCCTTCGGGTCGGCCCACTAAGACTTGTTGAATCGTAGGCATTGTCGAGAAGGCCTTGTTTCCTAAGACATGAGGCAGTACTGGAACGGGACGCCATCCAAAAAGAAAAAGTCCACGTTTAGCAATGATTTCTTCCGTAATAGCTTTAGCACGGGCTTGAGCATAGAGATTTTGGTGAGGCAAGAACATCATGCCAACGCCAAGATCAGTATCATTGTAGAGTTGGTGACCGAGTGAAGTAATGACTTTTCTAAAAAGCTTGTAAGGAATTTGTGTGGTAATGCCAGCTCCATCGCCTGTGCAGGAATCGGCATCAAGAGCACCACGATGCATGAGACCACAAAGTGAACGTAGGCCCACTTTCAAAATGCGATTGGAACGTGTGTTGTTAATTTGCGCCACCATGCCGACTCCGCAAGCATCGTGCTCATGAGAGGGGTCATAGAGACTGCAAAGGCTTTGACGATGCGGGAAGGACTTGTTCATAAAGTAAAAAGAGAATAGCACACAATTTTAAGTTTGATGATCTAATTGTTTCCTGTTTTTTTACACTCCCCTCATGAAAAAAATTTTATCTCTCTCCTTAGTCATCATCATAAGCTATTTCACAGAAACTCGGCTTATGGCTTCTTTCGAAAAAAAAGGATTTATAATAGGAAATCCAGATAAAATAATGAGTGTGGAACAAGCGCGCCGCAGCGAGGAATTTCAAGAGACAGAAGAAGAGAGAGATAATGAAAGTGATGATCATTCAGAAGTGGCTACCGAAATTGATTCTCTTCATGATAGTGACCGAGTACCTTATCAAGGTCAAAGTAGTTCGTTTGCTTTATTCCAAGCTAAGCGCAATAGTACGTTGCCAGGAGATGATCAATCGATCTTAGACTTGGCTGAGCTAAGCTCTTATTTGGAGGAGCTGAAAGTTACTCAACAATCTCATTCAGCAATGATAAAAAAGGAAGATGTTTTAACTCGAATATTTCACTCCTCTCTACTACAGAAGTCGGAAAAGTCGATAACCGAGCCCCAAGTGGGGCGAGATCAAATGCCGAAGGCATACCCAAAGGGGCCAGCCTCGCGGGAGCGAGCGAGTCGAAATGCTGCGTTAGACTTGAATTTTGATCAG
>CAYYAN010000112.1:0-6025 GCA_964469825.1 uncultured Chthoniobacter sp.
ATCAATGAGAGGAAGTTGAAGTTGGAGAAGAGCACTTGCTGTCTCTGGCGAGAGGTGACGTTGTTTAGTTAAACGATGTTTTTGAACCTCCTCAGAAGCCGCGACTACAATGACATGATCAAAATAAGAGGCAAGATTGTTTTCAAAAAGCAGAGGAATATCAGCGATAAAGAAAAAGTGACCGTTAGCTTGAGCCTTAATAGTCTGAGGATGCCAGATTTTTTTGAGTCGAGGATGGAGAATGTTTTCGAGTTGTTTTTTATGATCAGATGAAGAGAGGAGGAGGGAACGTAAGAGAAGTCGGTTAGCTTTCCCTTGCTCATTATAAATTTCATTTCCAAAAATATTTTTGATTTCTGTTGCGACCTCAATATTGTGATCCAGTAATCGTGATACTTCTTGGTCAGCATCAAAAAAAGTGCATGATATTTTTTGCTTTTTGCAGAAAGTTTTTAAAAATTTTATCACAAGTGATTTTCCACAAGCGATTCCTCCGGTGACGGCGATACTAGGCATAATATGAAGTTTGTAGGTTATAGATTACAGGTTACAAATACCTTTAGAAAAATGAACTTATGATTTTAAAGAAGCCTTTGATGAAGTTTTTGGAGAATAAGGAACTCCATCTGCATTGAGAATTCTAGGAGTTACAAAAATGATGAGATTTTTTTTAAGCTTTCTATCTGTTTTAGATCGGAAGAGGGGCCCCGCTAAAGGGAGGCTGCTTAAAAATGGGATTTTGTCTTTGATATGTTGGATATCTTCGCGAATGAGTCCTCCGATGATAACCGTCTGACCGTCTTTTACCATAACAGACGTATTGACTTCGCGCACTGTAAAAACGGGCTGATTAATAGTATTTGTTGTTAATGTTTCAGAAAAAGGAGTGGCGCTCATGTTGGTTGCTGCAACATTGTAACCAACAGTGTTGATTGGTGTACCATAATTAATGAAGCCATCAAAGTCAGTAATTTGTGGATGAAGTTCTAAAGAAATCATTTTGCGGTCGGGAGTGATGGTTGGTTTTGCTTCTAAGGTGACACCTAAGTTTTTTGAAGTCCAAGTATTGGGAAATGAGGGGGTAATAGTTGGGGGGATCGGTCGCAGGCTGGAGCTGTAATTATTTGTAGAGAGGGTAGAGGAGGGGAATTGTGGTGGGACATAGTGTGATGGATAAATAAATTCATCAACAATTTTGATTGTTGCTTTCATTCCATTTTTTGTAGTTACGTGAGGAGCTGCCATAAGATCGATTCCTTTTTTCTGGCATAATGCTCGGATGACCATTTGGAATTGAGGAGTGCTGCAAACACCACCAATGCTAAAAACTCCTGGAATAGAGCTTTCTGTGTTAACATTACGATTATTTCCTTCAAGAATTGAGTCAATAGAGGTGTCATTGATAGCTTGATGGCCCGAACGAAGAGATCCAATTGGGTTCATTCCTGCAATAGGAAAAGGATAAGCCGTGGTGTTAAGTCCACAGGTAGAGCCACCACCGCTTGCAGAGAGGCCACTGTTGCCCAAGGAAAAAGCACCTAACAACCAATTAAAGCCAAGTTCAGAGAGGTCATTTTGATTAATTTCAATAAATTTAGTTTCAATCGATATTTGAAGAGGTGGGGATTTGATGACGCTTTTGATTAAAGTGGAAATGAGCTCCAGGTTACTGGGAGTGTTGCGCACAATGAGTTTATTAAACGAACAAAAATAAGTAGCACTAGCACCTTCGGGAAAATCAACCCCTTGAGCTTGGAAAAAAGATTTAACGGGTAAAGCAGAAAGAGTAGTTGCTTTATTTGAGAAGAAAGAAGAGGGAATATCGTATTCTTGTGTTAGTAATTTTTCTATAGAGTGTAAAGGAGGGATCAAAGAGATGGCATAAGGATCAATTTCCATTTTACAACAAGCTTGTTGAGCAAGGTATTCTAGGGCAACAGCAAGAGGTACTTCATGAAGTTCTAGATTAAGATGTACTTCGTTTTTTTGAGAGTCTGAAAGCGATGGTGTGCTATTTGTTGAGAAGAAGTTTTTTTGTTCTTCTCTTTCTGAATCAACATAGAAGGATTTGATAACAATATTAACACCTTCTTTTTCTGGATCAGCATCGCGACTTTTTTCCTTAAAGTAGTCAACAGCTTCGTCGAGAGTGGTATCTTCTAATTCAACAGTTGGAAGAATAATAGTTTGAAGTTTTGCAAGAAGCGCCTCTTTTTTTAAAAGGTTCGTTTCTTTTTTAGGAGAATCTGAAGTAAAAGAGTTAGTAGAAAGAATCCAATCTTTTTCCACATCTAAAAGAAGATTGGCACGTGTTGTGTTGCGAGGTTCATCATTATTTTTATCTTTATTAGATGAAGCGGAAAAAGTATTAATTTGCTGATGATTATCGTGGAAGGCTTGAAGATAATTAAATAAGTGAAGTGCTTCTGGATTGTTAGGATTAGCATTAGGTAGCAAAATTAATTGAAGTTGTTCCTTCGCTTTTTGAAAATGTCTTTCATTAGCTAATAGTTTAGTATAAGCAATAGAATATTTAGTAAAATCTTTAATAACGGCTTCGCGTTGCTCTTTAGTTATTGTTTTATCAGAAATTGATAATAGTGCTTCTTCAGATTTTAAGGCCGCTTTTTTAACGTTATTTTGAACATATGCTTCTTCAGCCTCTTTTAAATAGTTTAAGGTTTTAGCGTTATCTGCTCTTAGAAATTGAGATAAAAATATAACAACTAAAAAAAAGTAAAATACAAGTTTAATGATCATTTTTTAATATAGTTATATCAAATTTTAACTTTCTTTCCTGAAGGATCAACCAGCCAAACTGTCACAAAGATCATAAGATTTTTTTTAATATGTTGTTCAGAAGAAGAGCGAAATAATTTTCCTACTAGTGGCATATATCCGATGATTGGGGTCGTATCTTTTATTGTTTGAACATCTTCTCTCATTAGTCCACCAAGAACGACTGTTTGGCCTGGATGAAGAATAACGTGTGTATTTATCTGACGGACGCTAAAAATTGGCTGGTTAATCGTATTTTCAGTTAACATTACTTGCGCTGTAGAGCCTGTTGCAATCCCTTGTCCTATTCCTATAACATTAGGGGCTTGCGAAAATATGGGATTTCCATAATTAACGAAACCTTGAAATTCAACAATTTGAGGTGATAATTGGAGTTCTATTTTCTTTCGGTCTGAGTCTACGATAGGTTCAACTTCTAACTCCACTCCAACATTTCTCCTTTTAAAAGAGGCCGGCGTTGCTGGAATTGCTGGATTAACTCCGCTACCTTGATTTTGAGGAACTTGAGGGGGTAAATATTCATCGGGATAAGGAAAATCTTTAGCAATGGTGATCGTTGCCTTTTTTCCGCTAGAGACAGTTATTTTTGGAGAAGAAATTAAATCAACTCCTTTTTTTTGATTAAGAGCTCGTAAGACGACCTGAAATTGAGGGTTTGTTAATACCCCAGCTAAAGCTAAGATTCCTGCACTGGGGGCAAAATAGCCTCCTAATAATGTGTCTAATGTATTAGCTGTAATGGCACTTGATCCCAATCGATTTCCCGCAGTGACAGAACCAGCCCCTGGAGGTCCTCCGGAAATAGTCCCTACAGGAATTCCATTTTGTTGAATAGGGTAATTTTGAGGGTAATAACTTGCTTGATTTCCGACAGTTCCGCCACCTGCTTTAACATTCTTTCCAATTGGAAAAGAACCTAAGAGCCAATTTAAGCCTTTTTCTTGCCAAAGAGTCTGCTTTACTTCAATGAAACGAGCTTCAATTTCAACTTGAAGTGGGGGATGTTCGGTAGCGTTTTTAATTAATAAATCAAGAAAATTAAGATTTAGTGAAGTGTTTCTTACAATCAAAATATTGCTATCTGAAAAATAATGGGCACTAGCACCTTTTGGAAATGTGATTCCTTGGGAAATAAGAGCTTCCTTTTCTGAGGAAAAACAATTTTTTTCTTGTTGTTCTACGGACTGTTGTATTTTTTGATTCTCTGGGACGATACTTAAAAAATCAGGCGGGACTTTATACTCTTTAATTAAGAGCGGTTGGTTTGATTCGTCTTCATCAGCAGAACTTAATATTACAGCATATGGTTCTACCTTAACTTTTAAATTAGTTTGTTGAGCTAAATAATTAATAACTTCTCCAAGTGGAATATTTTTAAGCGATAAATGAACATTAGGCTCAGAATTTTTATTCCTAAGTTCATCTATTTTTAGCACAATATTAATACCACGTTTATTAAAATTTTCTTCTGAAGTATCTACTAAGGCAGCCTGTTGTTTTAGTTGTTTCAGAGCTTCACTAATTTTAATATAATAAAAATCAACTTGTGGGATAATTAAGGTCTTAAGTTTTAAAGATAACAAATCTTCTTTTTGGTTATATTGTATTTGTTTTTCGTTAAGTGGGTTAGTTTCAATATTAGGTAATTTCCATGCTTTATTTACATTGTTTATCATTTCACTTCTATGCTCCTTTGCCATAGTTGCATATTTTTTCTCCTTTTTATGGATAAGTTCTATTCCTAATAAAGCCGTTGCATTATGTTGATCTAAGGAAAGGACTTTTTGATAATCTGCTAGAGCATTTTCCCAAGCTTCTTGGTTGTAGTTTATTTCGCCATCGTATAAGTAAGATTTGATGTTTTCTGAAGTGTGTTTTAGTTCAATTTGGTTCTTGTAAAATTGATTTGATAGTTGAATTAACTCAGCATAGTATGGGGGATATTTTTTAAGTAAAATTTTATTAATTAAGCAGCTTGCTTCACTGGATGGTAATGACTGAGGTGTAGCATCCTCTTGTTTAATGAGTAGGGTAATAGCTTCACAAAGTAAATGAACAGCTTGTTTTTGTAGTGAGGCAAAAGATTGATTTTCTTGAGCAATTGATTGAATTGCATTATAATAATGTTTGCTTGCAACTAAGTAATTTTGCTCAAGCATTGCTACGTTTCCCTGTTCGGTCTCATGTTCGGCATATTCATATCTACCTTGATTTATTAAGGTTGAACGCTCAGGTCCATTTAGTGATTCAATATTTGTAGAATATAGTTCTATTGTGCAAAAAGAAATCATAGTTAAAGCTATTATAAAATTGTATAATTTGTTCATTTCAAATTTATTTAAATTATTTTTACTTAAAAAAAGTTTTATTTTTTTATGAAAGTTTAATAGGAATTCTATAAAATTTGCTGTTTTTTTCGAGGATCAGGTCTTTATTATTGATATCAATAAGATGGTAGTTTTCGCTTTCAATAATATTTTGTTTGTCTATTGATTTACTATTTGGAATAACATAATCTAGAGAAAAATAGTCTCCTAATTTTAAGCTAATGATAGGATGAGGTGTAAAAAGAGTATTCTCTAATTTAATTAAAGTTATATTAGTTAATTGAGTTGGCTGTGGGTGATAAGACGTTTTTTTAATAAGTGTAATTAGGTGTTTAGTCGTAATATGTTCTATTACTAATTCACTACAGTCATAAGAAGTTTTTTTGTAAACAATCTGCTTTTTCTGATAATTAACTATCTTATAAGGTAGCCCTTCTATCTGTTCTCCCATTTTGAGATGACGTATTTTTTTCTCAAAAACAATGTTACCGTAATGATTTTTAGACTGCAGTGCAGTGTTAGGTTGTATTTGAAATAGATTGCCATTCTTACTAGATTCTATACCAAGAAAATAAATGCTGTAAGTTTCACTCGTAAGATCTTTTTGAGAGCACCTTAGCTTTGTCCAAAGCAAAGGATGGGAGGAAGGATCATTTGGAACAGAAGAAAACTTACCAGGTTCTTCTTGTGGATTGTCTCCTTGCCATTTTTCGAGATTAGTGAATCCAGTTTGATCGATATCTTCAAAAAGGATATTAGGATTGGCATAGTCTAACTCATTGGTGACTAACCATTCATTTGGAACTGGAGGGTAAAGTATCTGAGGGTAATCTATTGGATCAATCAGAGCCTCATTTTTACTAGCGTAATGTCGAGAGGTAAAAAGTGGCGATCCTTCT
>CAYYAN010000113.1:0-5021 GCA_964469825.1 uncultured Chthoniobacter sp.
CCCAAGGAGTTTCCATTAGCATCGCAAAAAGTTCGCATAATGTCATGACCATCATAAGTCACTTTCCAATAACTTTTATTGGGAAGTATTTCTTGAACGAGACGTCCGCTTAAATCGTAGCGATATTGGAATGTTGTTCCATCGGCACCAGAAGCTGATTGCAATAGTCCTGCTGAGGTATAGCTATAAAATTCTTCGCCTCCAAGCAAGGTGTGATGCGTTGCTATTTTCCCTCCTGGTTCGTAAGTAAAACTTTCTGTACGACCTTGTGTTCGTGAAAGCATTTCCCCAATTCCATCATAACTCATCGTTGTTGTACGACCCTTAGGATCCGTAGCAGAAAGGCAATTGCCCAGCCGATCATACTCATATGAAGTTGTTGCAAGACCAGCGTTCAAACAAGAAGCTTTGTGCAAAAGGTTTCCAGCTCGATCGTGATCATAGTATGTCCAATTAGTTGGGTTAGAGAGAGCTCCTTGCTCCCATTCAATTTCTCCATTTTGATTATAGTAATTAAAATGCCAATCAATGAGGTTGCTATTTTTATCATAGGTTTCGACTCCTGTAAGATGGTCTAATGCATCATAGAAATATTTTTCCTGACTTCCATCACTCCAAGAAACAGCGACGATCTCTCCACGTTCATTGCTAGTATAATTCGTTACCACATCAGGATCATGCGTTCCTGTTTTTTGTATCATTGACGTTAAAAAACCATGAGTGTCATACCTGTTACTAGTGATAGCACCATCAAAGTTGAGTTCAGCAAGAAGTCCACAAGCTCTTCCAAAATTTTGATAAGAAAATTTCATCATACTGATGAGTTTTCCATCAGCAATCTTAGTGATGTTTGTAGGAGAACAAGGATGTGCTTGATCATCGTAATCATAATGAATTGTGCTCCCTAACTGATCGACCTTAGTGGTTAGAAGATTTTTATCATTATAACTGAACTGTGTGGTTGCGCTCTCTGAGGCATGGTTATTTCCTGTTAAATTTCCACTTACTGTTTTGTGAATAAGATTTCCTTTTGCATCATAATCAAAAGTAGTTACAAGACCTCGTCGGTCTATATAGCTCGCAAGGGCCTTAAAGCCTGAATCAAAAGTCCAGGCTTGAGTCACGTTTCTATTCTCAGGAAAATGAATTGCTGTGATTTGATGTTGTGCAATTTCATAAATTGTCGGATATCCATTCGCATTCTTGATGCTCGTTTTTCCACTAAGAGTTTTATCACGCTCATTTTCTTTTAAATCATATTGGAATCGTGCAGTTATTTCAGGCTTTGGACTGAGTCCCTCCGTTGCATATTGTGTTATGACTCGTCGCTTCTCATCGTAATCATTTTTAAGAATACGTCCATCAGGCTTGGTTACTTGAGTAATAAGGTGAGTCGAATAAATTTTTTTGTTACTTTCATCACCCTCACTTGCATGTTGATATTGATAACTAATTGTTGAACCATCTGGCAGCGTGACTTTAATTAAATCGCCATAACAGTCGTAACTGTACTTCAATTGTCGACCATCGCTCGAAAAAGCCTCAACAATGTGCCCATAGGGATCATAGCAAAAACGTAGGTTACTTCCATTGCTCGAAGTAATAAGATTGAGCTGACCATAATCATTAGCATTTCTATTTTGTCCAAAACGAAAGTGATAATCATTTCCATTCACATCTTTCCAAGAGTCAAGATAGGGCCGTTTGCGTTGAATATCAGAAGATCCAACAACAGGAAAAGATCTGACAATAAAAGTTCGAATAGCACCATCGCAACTAGTGAGTTGATAAGTATCCTCTTTGGTTTTAATGATTCTATTATTGAAATGATTCCTGCTCACAAGATGACTCCCATCATTGTTGTTCACAAGTTCAGGGTTATCAGCAATCGTAGGCATCCAACTTTTGCTCTCAGATTGATAACGATAAGCAATAACAGAACCGTCCGGCTCTGCTGCATAAATCAAGCTTGGAGACGTTGTTTCATTTTCATCATTTGACAATAAAAGGTAAGGAAAATATCCCAACTTCCAGCCATAGCCAAAATTATTATTAGCGTCACTTTGGGATCCATAAATACGCCGTACCTCGAGCGGCATAGGACCATTCAACTTCATATCCTGCGCATTGATATAATACTCTCCTGTAATAACATTAACAGGATCATGAACAAGCTTCCAAACGCCCTCTTGGATAGCTTGAGAAGAAGATGTGTAGTAAGAAGTTGTTCCAAGATTACCACGTTCCATCTCTCCTCTCAACAATGCTGCTGCTTGGCTTCCACTATCTTTTAATTTAAAATCTACTGAATCACGAGCACCAATGACCTGATTCACTGTATAATTCCATAATGTAAGACGTTGCATGACATCAGGAGTTACAGTTTGGCTACCTGTAGCAATTTGATCATGGAGTTTTTGAAAATTATTTAATGGAAGCGTTCCCGATGGTGGCTGTAAATTATTTTGAGAAAAAGAAAATCCTCCATTAAAAGTCGGAATAAGCATCGTTGTGCTTGTTTCTGGTCGTTGAGAACAAATCGGTATATTCATCATTCCTCCAAAACCGCCATTAGCCACAAGCATTCTATCAGTAATCCAAGCCGCAGCACTTGTTGAAGAAACACTAAAAGCTCCCATCCCTCTATAAGGAGTCCCTTGCTGCTTAACAGCAGTCACCGGCTGTGGCGTTAAAAAAACCGTTGCAAAGGGATCATTTTTATTACTCTCAAAAAAACTATCGATATGGTTCCACAACTCCACAAAGCCATTGATGTCATTGCAAGCGCTATAGTTTGCAAGTGATTTCATTTTTTCAACTTGGTAATTATCTTCTCTTAAAACGAGTATTTCATTTCCTTGTTCACGAGTAAGATCAAGTAGCTTGACCGTAGAAATAGCGTCAGCTTGATTAAAAAATTCATCAATGATCTGATGTTCTTGCGCAGAAGCTTCGCCTGCAAAAAGCTCATTCCATTGTGCTCCTGCTTGAGTATTAGCACCAGATTCTAAGTGAGCTGATTGGTTACCAAGAAGAACAGCTCGCTGAAAACTCATATCTACCTTTGGATAGCAAAGATTAAAATCTAACGATCCATGATTGGTATTGGTCAAAGGTCCATAGATTCCATGTTCAGGACTGAGCTTCGTGAGCCCATGAGCTCGATAGGAAATGGCATGAACTTTAGTCCATTCTTCAAGTTGCTGTTGAAATTGGCTGAGATGATAGTAATAAGTTTTTCCCATGAGTTGGAGCAACTGACCTGTAGCTATTTCAGGATCTGTGCCTACTTCGGGGTGTTCCTGAATATCACGTTGATAATCGAGATATTTTTTAAGCTCAAAATTTTTCATCTCTTCAGTAACACGTCCATAATTAAGACTCAGTACAGCCATATCGCCTTTACGCAAAGGTCGCAAATCAACGATCGAATCCATTTCTTCACTCAATGTTGGAAACTGAGCAAGATAGGTTTTATTTGCTGTAGCTGCCTGTTTGTGATGAGTACGTGTAATTTTATAAGACAAAGCATCATCATGAGCATCACTAGGGTTGGCAGCAGTGAAGAGTTTTGTGCTTATTTTTTGAGCAGAACGAAAGTCTCCAGGATCAGGATTCTTGACATCGCCAGCAAAGGCATGGGTCGTTGTCGCATCATGGCTTCCTGGCGTACTATCATAAGCCTCTAGCGAAAGAATCATCTCATATTGAGGCGGCATTGTTTCAGGAATAATCTGATGATAAAGAAGAAGCCGCCGATCGTGAAGATCTGCAAAGCGAAGAGATCCTGTTTCAAGAATCGGCTCTCCCGGATCGGGCTGGCTATTGTGATTGCGATCACTAAAAATTTGGATGTTTATTGTATCAAAAAAATCGTCACTCAAGTGGTCAACTAAGTTGCTGTTATTAATAATAGAAGTTTGCCATGGCCTAGGAAACTCTTAACAATTTTGATAGAGATGCTGACGATTTCTAAATCTTAGTCCTACATCTAGGAGAGTTAGATTTTTTTTGCTAAGTTGTTCTTGAGCATAAAGAGGAAACAAAGTTGCTACGTTATCTTCTTGGCTTAATGATCGAATATTCAAATCACCCTGCAAATAATGACAAAGCCACTGCCTAGCATCTTTGTAATTATTAGGAAAATAATTCCAAATATTTCCCCCTTCTTTGACCTCAGTATCTTTGATCCAAGGAAAGAGATGAATCCACTTTCCATTGATATAGGCAGCAACCCAGGGATAATTCACCGGAATTAACTCAGGAATTCCTGCTGTCTGCCCAAGCATATTAGCTGTACCTCTGAGCTGCATGTGCAGCATAGCACTTAAGGGTTGATCAAACATGAGTGTTGTATCATGTGAAGGAAAAATATATCCCGCAGGAATTCCACTCTTACGCAGAAGGTAAATTAAAAGTGCACATTGTTCGATAGGAGAGCCTTGCCCTTCTAGATAAGTCCCTAAGGCATCGCGCATCACACCTTGACTATTAAGAGAAATAGGATCTTTTATTTGGCTCAAACCAACAGCATCGGTCAACTCGATATGATTTTGGACATAATTGGCAATATGCAACGCTCTGTTATTTAAATCACCATCACTTGTTAAATGATCAACAAGCTCGTCTAATAAAGGATGTTTTTTGAGTTCTGGTGTTTGATCAAGCGCTATGAGATCGTGCCACAACGATGGATCGGGAGAAGGAAGAGTATCTTGGATAGGAGAGGTCTGATGTAAAAGTTCATCAAGACTTTTTCCTTCATAGGAACTCGGCATCGCGACATCTTGAAAATGTGGCTCATTCATAAACATCGTAGCCCATGAATCAAGTTCATTGAAATTTAAAGTATAGGTGAGATTGTAAGCTAGATGTTGCCCTTGCTGATCAACTTGATAAGCCATAGAAACTCCTGCCTTTCCATCAAGGCTTGGAGCATCTCCTTTAAAACTCACCTTATAATAAAATAGGTCGTTCGCACTCTGATGCGTGACAATTAATGGCGTTACAAATGAGTTATT
>CAYYAN010000113.1:5031-5996 GCA_964469825.1 uncultured Chthoniobacter sp.
CTCCAAATTGATATTGCACCTTAGTATCAAAGTCGACAACCTTACCATGAATAACAGTCATCAAATGATAATCTTGAATGTAAAATTGCTTTTTTAAAGCATCGAGTTCTTCTGGGATACTAGTGCTAGGCAAGTTGTTGGTTTGAGTCAGCACAGGTAGAACATTGACAGCACCATTGTCAAAGTCACTCTTCTCGTAAACCTCAATTTTTAAAGCACTACAAGCAGACGGACGCCCCGCAATAATACCAAAATGATAATCTTGGTTCACAAAAAGTGGTGTACCATTACCAGCACTGCTTCCAAAAGCAATCATGGGAGGTTCTCCTCCAACAACTTTACCATTTAATACCGGCAAAAAATTAATCGTCCCGTAAGGGCTTTTTGTAGGACTTGGCCAAACATAAAGAGCAGGATCAAGAATGTGCTGACACGGCACATTGATTTCAGAAATGCTCCTCAAAAACCACGGATAATTGCTTCCATAGATCAAACTAAAATCTGAAATTCTATCTAAAAAATCTCCTCGCTCTTGATCTAATGCAATCAGAGAAGATAAATAATTTTGATTACTACCAATACCGCGCACATATCGATTAGCAGGAAAAACATCAAACTCTGTAGTAAAGGGTTGCATATTTTCTGCAAGATCATAGACATGAGCCTCAATGGCATAATGGCCACTAGAAACACTATCCCCCAAGGAAAATTCATATTCTTTTAAAACAGGATGCGAAAGAGTCCCGATACATTGATTTTTATCATAAAAATCCACTCGGGAGACCATTTCTGGGTGAGGCATTGCTATCACTAAAACAACATTGGCTGGTGCATGATAAGGACCAGCAGCACTTAGATTGAGTGTTGCAGATTGCTCCTCAACTGCTTCTCTTGGATCGATTCCCTGTTGATAGCATTCTAACAACTTCAATCCATTTAATCTGCAACGTGGCAGTTTGAGGCAA
>CAYYAN010000114.1:0-925 GCA_964469825.1 uncultured Chthoniobacter sp.
GTGAGCCTCGCGGGCGCGAGCGAATTCCAATCCTGCGTCTGCCTTGCCCCATCAGTCTTCGCGGCTTTCTCGTCGCGAGAGTGATGAAATATCCGGGCTAGCCAAAAGGAGGACGATGAGCTCGCGAAGTTTTCGTTTTTTGGAGGTGCAACCGTTGATATTGCTGCTCCGGGAAAAGATATTTTATCAACTATTCCTACAAGGTCATTCTGGGATCTAAGAAATTTATATATGCCAAAAGAATTTGATATAGACGGTGGAACATCAGCCTCAGCGGCTCATGTCACTGCCTCATTAGCCTTAATAAAAGCTTATTTGAAAACCTTGTATCCAAACGAGCCTAACTATCCATCTCATCAAACTGTTATTCGACTATTGTTAGATGGAGCAGATCAGCCTCCAGCATTGCAGGGGATTATTAGAGAAGGTCGACGTCTCAATTTATATAGCAGCTTAATTCAAGTTTTATTTGAAAATTGACTTTCGCAAACTGTCATACAAATTTAGTCCTTTATAAATTTTCAGTTTGTAAGCTGTAGCCCGTAAGCTGTAGCCTGTGGTCTGCTTTATGTTTTCCCGTCTCTCTGATCAGCTTCAACAAACTTTTAAAAATCTTCGAGGTCAAGGTCGCATCAGCGAAAATAATATCTCTGAAGCACTCCGCGAAGTGCGTCTGGCTTTGCTGGACGCCGATGTTCATTTTCAAGTTGCTAAGGATTTTGTAGCGCGAGTTAAGGAGAAAGCGCTAGGAGAAACGGTGCTCAAAAGCGTTGCCCCAGGGCAACAGATCGTCAAAATTTTTCATGATGAATTGACTCAGTTGCTTGGCGGAGATGCTGCTCCTCTTAATTTAAATAGACCAGCTCGTATTTTAATGGTGGGACTAAATGGTGCTGGAAAAACAACTTCTTCGGCTAAGTTAGCA
>CAYYAN010000114.1:935-4619 GCA_964469825.1 uncultured Chthoniobacter sp.
AAAATGGCTAAAGCGACAGGGACAACATCCCATGCTCGTAGCGCTTGACTTAATGAGGCCTGCAGCGATAGAGCAGCTTGTGACACTTGGTAAACAAAGTGAGGTTCCTGTTTTTGCACCTCAGGCTCATGAAAAAGATGTTCTCAAAGTAGCTCATGAAGCTCTTGTGTGGTGCGAAACACAACATGGAAATGTTACTATCTTTGATACAGCAGGGCGTCGAGAAATTGATGAGGTGCTCGTGCAGGAACTGAGTCAATTAAAAGAATTATTAAAACCACAGGAAATTTTATTGGTTTGTGACGGAGCTACTGGACAACAGGCGGTGAGTGTTGCAGAACGATTTCACGCAGCACTTGGTCTGACAGGGCTGATTCTAACTAAATTAGATGGTGATGCTCGTGGGGGTGCGGCTCTTTCTTTGCGTTCCGTGACGGGGCGTCCGATTAAATTTGTAGGTGTTGGAGAAAAGCTTGATCAATGGGAGCTCTTTCATCCTGATCGTCTCGCAGGGCGTATCCTTGGAATGGGCGACATTGTTAGTTTTGTCGAGAAGGCAGCCGAGGCTGTTGAGATGGATGAGATGATGCAGCTAGAAAAAAAATTAAAAACATCTTCTTTAGATCTCAATGATTTTTTAGCTCAGTTAAAAATGATTCGACGAATGGGGCCGCTACAAAACCTTCTTGGAATGCTGCCTGGAGGCGCTCAGCTTCCTTCTAATGTCATGAATGGAAAAGAACTCACTCAGATAGAAGCGATCATTTTTTCAATGACTCTTGAAGAACGAAAACATCCAGAGATCCTCAATGCGCGCCGTCGTCAGCGGATTGCGCAGGGGAGTGGCACAACGGTAACAGCAGTTAATAATCTCCTTCTTCGCTTTCAACAACTGAAGAAAATGACAAAAAATATGGGGCAAATGAAAAAAATGCTGGCCCAATTTGAAAAAAAAGGTTTCAATAGTTCCCTTTCTCAACATTTACCCAATCGATTCCCATGGCAGTAGCAATTAGACTTCGTCGCGAAGGAGCACGTAATCATCCTTTTTATCGTATCACTGTAGCAGACCAACGCAGTCCGCGTGATGGTAAATTCATTGAATTAATAGGACATTACGACCCTAAGAAAAAAGGTGATAATTTTGCTATCGACTTGGAGCGCGCTGAGTACTGGTTGAGCGTTGGAGCACGCCCTTCTCAAACAGTAAAGAGTTTCATTACGAAGGCTCGCAAAAAATAGCGTATTGGAAATTCTACTGATGATGCCGATAACTGTTGGCGTCATGGAGTGTTAATTACACACTCAGCCGCTGTAGTGCCATCACTCCTTGTTCTTCATTCCCATCAGCCAATTTTGAACACGCTATTCATGTTCTAATGCAATTGGAAAGTTTCTTTTTTTTGATATCCTTTCTAATATTATTTTAATTCTATGAAACTGTTCTTTCTTTTTTCTTTTGCTTCATTGTTACTTTTTTGTGGCACTGCCTGTGATCGCCATCCTGCATCACAGACAATTCCTGGATACCAAGAAAAGACTCATCTTCTTGATAGTAAAGAGGCGCTAATTCCAACAGACCATCCCGTCAAGCTTTTTTCTCAAAAAAAGAGTAATTCTAATTGAGGATTAAAATTGACTTTTCTCTTTTTATCAGTTAGCACTACCGCATGACGATAGCGGAACTAGCCCGGATATTTCATAGCAAATCTATTACGACTTGCGGAAAGCTTATGCCTGCTACGTTGGGCTCCAATTTCGTTTGGACAGTATGAAACATACAGCCGCTGCATCGAAATTTTTCGCCCGCCTTGTATCCATAGGCTTTGCGCGGCGTCTCACTACGATTTTTCATCAAATATCCGGGCTAGCTCGAATATTTAATGAGGCGGTTAAAAATAGTTATGAACCTCATTCTCTTTGATCTCGATCATACCTTGCTCAATGGTGACACTCAGTATGAATGGGGGCGTTATTTAGCCGATCGTGGTATTATTAATTTTCAGGAATACCAAAAGCAAATGGCTGTTTTTGATGAAGCCTATCATCGGGGAGCATTAGACATTCAAAAACTTATAGAGTTTCAGATAAACATTTTAAAGCCATATCCTCTGCCAAAGCTTCATGAGTGGCGTGAAGAATTTGTCCAGGAGCGGATTCGTCCGTTGCTTGTTGAAGCCGCTTGGAAAACCATTGCTGAACATAAAAATCAAGGAGATGAGCTGATCTTAATTACGGCAACAAATGAGTTCCTAACCACACCTATTGTGAAGCTCTTAGGAATCAAACATCTGATTGCTCCTCAAGAAGAGTATGATGCTGAAGGGAACCTCACAGGACATTTTTGTGGTGTTCCCTCCTATCGGGAAGGGAAAGTAACTAGAGTGCAGCAATGGCTTCAAGAGGAGAAGCGCACCTGGGAAGACTATGAGAAAGTTTGGTTTTATAGTGATTCTCATAATGATATTCCCTTGCTTTCTTTGGTTGATTACCCGATCGTTGTGAATCCTGATTCGAAACTACAAGAGCACGCTTTAAAAAAGCAATGGAAGATTGTTGACTTTGGGATAAAGCGAGGATAATTGTTTTGATCATCATTTTTTCCGTTGAAATGAAAATCTAAATTTTCCTGCACTTTTATTCTTGCGTGTTATTTCTAAACACGTCTTGCAGGCTATTTCCTAAAAAAGTATTTCAGACTTTTTTATTTTCTTCTTTCCTTGCTCAACTGTGAGCATTTTTTGTTATGTATCTTCCTAAAAAAGTATTTCCTTTTCTCGTTCATTTTGTCTTTCGACAGTGGGGCAAATTTACTTTTATTGTTGCAGCCTCTCTATTTTGGGGAGTAAGTAGTGCGCTCTTTCCGTTTTTCTTAAAAAAAATCATCGATGCCTTTGCCACGCATTCTGATTTTTACTTAGGATGGCATGCCGCTAGAAACTTTGTTTTCCTGCTGCTTGGTTTCATCGTGGTAGCTGAGATTTTTTTGCGATTGCAAGGATTTGTTATCATTCATTTTATTACTCAATTGCGCGCTGATATACGAACTGCACTTTTTGAGTATGTGCAAACGCACTCTGCTTCTTATTTTGCAACACATTTTTCTGGTGCTATTGCGGGAAAAATTTCTGATGTTCCAATGAGTGCAGAGCAGATCATGAGGTCTATTTTTTTTGAAATCGTGGTTGCTTCTACTGGAATGATAGTTGTTCTGGCGACAGTTTTTTGGAATCATTCGCTAATTGCGGCTCTTTTGCTACTATGGTTCCTCATTCATCTTGGCATTACATTTCATGCCATTAAAAAAAGCAATCATCCACGCGAAGAACATGCCAATGCCGTTACGACGCTCTCTGGAAAAATTGTTGATATCATTACCAATATCCAAAGTGTAAAATTTTTTGCGCGAGAAAAATACGAGAGAGATTATCTTCGCCATTTTCAACAAGATGAAATCATCAAGTCCATCCGAGCTGAAGGGATTTGGCAACAGAAATGTCTGCTGTTTAGTTTGAATGTCCTCTGTATGTTTTTTGGATTGTTAACGCTTCTGATTATGGGGTGGAAAACACATTCAGTTACGCTTGGAGATTTTACACAAGTAATGATGCAGGCCTCGTTCCTTGCTGGCTGGATGTGGTTTGTAAGTTTTCAGATGTCCTTCCTTGCAACAAAAATAGCAAC
>CAYYAN010000114.1:4629-5903 GCA_964469825.1 uncultured Chthoniobacter sp.
TGATTCAACAACCGCATGATATCGTAGATGCTCCGAATGCTGCAGCATTGAAAGTGATAAAAGGAGAGATCTGTTTTGATCATGTTGATTTTTCTTATGATCAACAATCTGTTTTTCAAGATCTCCATGTCACGATTCATACTGGTGAAAAAGTTGGAGTTGTAGGTCTTTCGGGAGCGGGTAAGACGACTTTTATGAACCTCATTTTGAGACTTTATGAGTTGAATGGTGGAAAAATTCTGATTGATGGGAAATCCATTGCAACAGTCACGCAAGAATCCTTGCATGAAAATATTGCAGTCATTCCGCAAGAGCCGCTACTTTTTCATCGTACCTTGATGGAAAATATTCGTTATGGCCGCCTGAAAGCTACAGATGAAGAGGTTATCAAGGCTTCTGAGCAAGCCCATTGCCACGAATTTATTGAGCAACTCTCTGCGAAGTATGAAACGCTTGTAGGAGAACGTGGAGTCAAGCTTTCAGGGGGACAACGTCAGCGTATCGCCATTGCGCGAGCCTTATTGAAAAATGCGCCAATTCTCATTTTGGATGAAGCAACATCATCGCTTGATTCTATGACTGAGAAAAAAATTCAAGAAGCGTTGCATACCTTGATGCAAGAAAGAACAACGATCGTCATTGCCCATCGTCTTTCAACACTCATGGCAATGGATCGCATTTTAGTTTTTCATGAGGGAGTTATTGTTGAAGATGGAACTATCCAGGAATTACTTCAGAAAGGAAATCATTTTGCTGCGCTCTGGAAGATGCAATGCGAGGCTCCGATTTTTGCTGACTGATCACTGCTACTATGATTTTGATGCAGATCGTTTCAAGAAAAATGGCATTGGTTTTGTCCAGCAGTCTTTCCACGATGAAGGGAGTTTTGAAGTGAACATAAAAATCATGAAAGAGAGCAATGCCAGCCATGAAAAGAATCCAATCATGACGCACCAATTATACCAGAAAGGTGGAGAAAAGGTAAATTGAATAGAGCCTACATTGTTGAGTGGGACTGCTATGAGGCCAGAGAAAGCACGATAAATGGGAAGACGTTCCTCTCCTGCCATAGCGATCCAATCCGGGTGCCAGGCTTCTGTGACGACGAGCCAACCTTGTTGAGGTGTTGGGAAAAAAAAGTTCATGCTACTCGCATTAGTTCGTGGAGTTGAAAAAGGGACTCGTTGGAAAGGAATTCCCTTAGCGGAGGAGTATTGACGTGAGAGCTGAATGCCATTTTTTTGAGAGCCAAATCCTGCAAGATAGGGAAAATG
>CAYYAN010000115.1:0-5896 GCA_964469825.1 uncultured Chthoniobacter sp.
TGATAAAGTGGACCCTGTTGGAGCTTGTGTTGGAGTACGAGGCGCACGTGTCAAAAATATTGTTCGGGAGCTCAATAACGAAAAGGTTGATATCATTCGGTGGTATGAAGATCCTAAAGAATTTATCAAAGAAGCTTTGAAGCCAACTCGTATCAAAAGTGTAGAAGTAGATGAAGCCAATCGTGTGCTGCATCTTTTTGTTGATAAAGAAGATCTCGCTCTTGCTATTGGAAAGCGTGGACAAAATGCACGCTTAACTTCACGCTTAACAGGCTGGGATCTCGATATTCAAGAAGATCGAACTGCTGCTCAGGTCTTCGAACAGCAAATGGCTGGAGCTGTTCACCAACTTGCCTCCGCTTTAGGGGTCACTGAAGTGGAAGCTAAGATCTTGGCTGATGGTGGTATGAACTCGTTGGAAGTCGTTGTTACCGTTGATCCAAGTGATATCGCCGATCTACTAGGTTGTAGTGTCGAAAGAGCGGAAGAAATTTTGAAAACAGCAAAGAATCTCTACTCCCTTTCTGAAGCTAACAAGGCTTCTACAATCGATGTTGAGAGTTGAATTAAATGACAGCATCTAAAAATACATCCTTAAAATCTTCTAAGACTTCTTCTCACAAGCTCTCTTCTAACAAAGCGAAAAGTGCGATTGGAGGTAAAACATTCTCTTCTGGAAACGCTCAAGAGAAAGTACTCTCCTCGCGCACTAAACAGATAAGCCGAAAAAAAGAAGATGCTTCCTCTTTGAAGAAAAAAGAGGGTATTGCTAAAGGGATAGCTGTAAAAAAAGAAGAAGTAAAAATTCTTCCAACGCTTTCTTTGATTGAAGAAGGAGGGCCTCGTGTTCAACGAACGAAACCAATTCGAAAGATTCTTCCTCGCATTGGTGCCATGAAAGAGCCAGAGCCTTTTCTTGAGGTGCCTGCGGACTTGCCTGAAGAAGAAGCTGCCCCTGCGACAAAAAATTTGGAAGAGTGTAAGGTGATTTATATTAAGCCGCCTATCATGATTAAAGAGTTGGCAGCTCAAATGGAGGTTAAACCATTTAAGGTCATTCATGATTTGATGGAGATGAATATCTTCGCCAACATCAACCAATCGGTAGAGCCAGAAGTTGCTACCAAGCTCTGCGAGCGCTACGGATTTATTTTTGAAAGAGAGAAGCGTATTGCTGGGACTGGAATGCATAAAGCGGAAGTGGCTGTTGTAGCGCCGCCGGTATCTTCATTACCTGAAACGAAAAGTCAAGGATTAGAACCGCGTGCTCCTATCATTACTTTTATGGGGCATGTTGATCATGGTAAGACCTCTTTGCTCGATGCTATTCGTCGGACGAAAGTTGCTTCAGGTGAAGTTGGTGGAATTACACAAAAGATAGGTGCCACCATGATTGAAAAAAATGGACATCCTATTACTTTCATTGATACACCGGGACATGCCGCTTTTACAGCGATGCGAGTACGAGGCGCTAACATTACGGATATTGTCGTTTTAGTAGTGGCTGCCGATGATGGGCTAATGCCACAAACATTGGAGGCCTTAAGCCACGCTCGCGCTGCAAATGTGACCATCATGGTTGCAATTAATAAAGTTGATTTACCAGCAGCTAATATCGATCGCGTTAAAGCTCAGCTTCAAGAACAAGGATTGATCCCGGAAGATTGGGGTGGAGATACTGTTTGTTGTGAAGTGTCAGCTGCAACAGGAAAAGGCATTGATCATCTTTTAGAAATGATGTTGCTCCAAGCAGAGATGTTAGAACTTAAGGCGGATCCTCATCAACTAGCTAGAGCCAATGTTATTGAGGCCCAAGTGGAAGCCGGTCGGGGGCCAACAGCAACGGTAATTGTGAATACAGGGACGCTCAAAGTTGGAGATTCTTTTATTTGTGGTAACTATTGGGGTAAATTAAAACAGCTTACAAATGATTTAGGGCAACCTGTTAAGGCCGCTCTTCCTGCGATGCCGGTTAAGGTACTCGGATTAAGTGGACTTCCTAATGCAGGAGATGAACTGATTGTGATGGACTCAGAGCGTTCTGCGCGTCAGTTAAGTGAAGAGCGTTTAGAGAGTCTTCGTAATACTAAACTAGCAGCACCTCAACGTACGACATTAGAAAATTTATTTAAAAATTTAGCAGCAGAACAAAAGAAAGTGCTGCATGTTATTTTAAAGGCAGACATGCAAGGCTCATTAGAAGCCATTATTGGTGCTTTGGCAGAGATTCCTAAAGATAAAGTTGATCTAAAAATTATTCACTCTGGTGTAGGACCGATTGGTGAATCAGATGTTCTTTTGGCAACGACCTCGAATGCGGTTATTATTGGCTTTAGTGTAAAACTAGAAAATACAGCTGCTACAATAGCTCGTCGGGAAGGTATTCAAATCAAGCTGTACAGCATTATTTATGAGCTCATTGATCAAATGCGTGAGGCAATGGCAGGTCTTCTTGATCCAGAGCTACGTGAAGCCGTGATTGGGCATGCCACAGTAAAACAAGTTTTTGAACTCACACGAGGTATTGTTGCAGGATGTCAAGTAACTGATGGACGTATTGCACGAACTGCGCGTGCACGTGTCTTGCGTCGTAGACAATCCGTCTATGATGGGGGTATTGGAACATTGCGTCGTTTTACTGAAGATGTTAAAGAGGTTCGAGCTGGTCTTGAGTGTGGTATTCGTCTTGGTGATTTTAATGATTACGAAGAGGGAGACATTATTGAATGTTATACGCTCGAGAAAGTGGCGCAAACTCTCTAGTGCATTGTAAATTCTACTGATGTAGCGAAGAGCTGCTTTGGAACGGTGCTCGACTCGTCGAGTGTTTCTATATACACTCCTCATTTGTGCGTCGTTGAGCCTTGCTCTTCATCCCCTATCAGCGAATTTTCAACGCACTAGTTAAAGTATATCTCTTCAAATAATTTGATATTCTATCTTCCATCTTCTATCTCCTAATATGAGTCATCGTTTAATTAGAGTTTGTGAACTGTTAAAGCGAGAGCTTGGGATTTTGATTTCGCGAGAGATTAAGTTCGAAGCGCCTCTGGTTTCTATCCGTGCTGTTGATATTACGCCTGATCTTAAACAAGCTCACGTTTATGTGAGTGTTATTGGCAAAGACTCACAAAAAGAAGGGGTATTGCAACTTTTAGAAAAAAATCGTCCTTTTCTTCAAAGAGAACTTTCTAAGAGGGTAATTTTAAAACACACGCCTATTTTGCATTTTAAACTCGATGAATCAATTGAACGTGGATCACGCGTGATTGCACTCTTAGATGAGTTAGAGAGGGAAGAACATGCATGAAAAGTTCCTTTTTAGAAATTTGCGAAACGTTACGCTCTGCTAATCACATTCTTGTGGTAAGTCATTTGCGTCCTGATGGAGATGCATTAGGTTCTACGATAGCTGCTGCACTTTGGTTGCGGCAAGAAGGGCATCAAGTTACAGCATGTAATGTAAATGGAGTTCCTCAAAAATTTTCATACCTTCCTGAGGCATCATTAGTCACAGGCCCGTCCGAACAAGTTCAAGAATTCGACGCTATTTTGATTTTAGACACGGCAACAAAAGAACGATTGGGTAAAAAAGTTTTAGCAAGTGCTCGTGCACCTCTTTGGTTGGCCATCGATCATCATGTAAGCAATGAATTTTTTGCGCATCACAATTTAGTTAGTCCTTCCTCTCCTGCAACCGGAGAAATTTTAGCAGAAGGATTGTTGCAAGAAAAAATTTTCATCACTCCAGCAATGGCTTGTAATCTTTATGCTGCAATCTCTACTGATACAGGATCATTTCAATATAGCAGCACGACAGCGCGGACATTTGAAATTGCCGCTGCACTCGTGAAAGCAGGCGTGGCTGTTGGAACATTTTCTCAAGCGATGTATGGAAATCAGCCGCGTCGTCGCTTTGAATTGCTCCGTTATGCTCTAGCTCATAGCAAATTTTCTTGCGACGATCGTATCGCTTGTTTTGTGCTTGCAAAAAAAGAAGCTGCATCCCTTCAAGCTCTTCCTGAAGATACAGAAGGAATCATTGATCATTTACGATCCGTTGAAGGAGTCGAGGCCGCCGTTTTTTTTGAAGAACTCATGGAGGGTCAAGTTAGAATCAGTATCCGTAGTAAAATTTCCACTTTTGATGCGTCAGCATTTTGTCAGCAGTATGGAGGAGGCGGTCATCACATGGCTGCAGGAGCTACATTGCAGGGCTCTGTTGAAGAAGTAGAAAAAAAAATCTTAGCGAAATTATGTGAAACGATTTAATCTTTGATCGTGCAAAAGTTTTTCTTCATTATCAGTTGCTTTTTTTTTGTAAGCAGTTTGAAGTCAATGCTGCCTAAATTTAATAAAGAACGTCCTCTAGAAACTCATCAAAGTGTTCAAGAAACGACTGCTGCAAATCGCAGAAACGAAGAGGCAAGAGAGGATTCTTTAAATGATAACGATGAAGAGAAGGATGATAGTAGCCAATTTGACAGAAGAACAATGGGGAGGATTCAAGAGAGGCCCATGCAGGGCAATCCTTACTCTATTACTAAAACTGACTTGACAGCGGAACAGACTTGTCAGCTAAGTTCTTCCAACGGTAAGATTTCTTTTATGGATCAGATAAGAAAAACCTTTGGTTGTCTTCCTTCTATTTTTAGTAGCTCGAAGAAACAAAATGTTTCCTCTCATCCTCAGCAAGGAAATTTTAGTGGAGTTCCGCTTGCCCCTGTACTGAAAGCAGAACAAGTAGCTTATTTAAAAAGCAGGATACGCTCTAATGCTCCGGAATTTGAAGAGCTCGAAAAATCTTCTAAGGTGGTTGCTTTTCACTTAGAGGAGTCTGAAGAAAAAGATGTAGATGCAAATGAAGTGACAACAGTTCAAGAGTTGAGCAGGCAGATTTTTCCTGGCGAAGCGGAGGTCCAACAATATTCAGCAGCTTTTGTACAGCTTCAACAACGACTTAATAAAAGGATAAAAGCAATTTCAGTAAATGCCCCTGAGAAAGTGGAGCTGCAAATGCAACTTCAAACAGAGCTGAATAACTTGCGTGCAGAACGTGATCTTGCGACGTTAGCAAGACGAACAGAAATTAAACAGGAGCTGAAAAGATTAAAGGCAATGTCAAACGTAGATCCTGTGAAGTTAGTTCAAATAGCTCAACTCTATGCTGAGACCTACCCTGAAGCTCGCGAGGCTGTTCAACAGATGCTCAATTGGATTCAAGAAAATCCAGAACGACAACATGAACTTGCCGTTGCTGTTCTTTCCGATGCTACAATCAAGTTACTTGAGATAGCATCGAGGACGGTTGCACCTCATGAAATTGAGCCTATCAAGAGGAGAGATGATTGGATTCATAGGTCAGAAAAACCTTTTGATATTCCTTATGAAATAATTGCCTCTAAAGTATATGAAAAATATAATTTGCCAAGTAAAGATTTAAACGATGCTCTAGCCATTAGAGCTGCTAATAATGCTTTTCAGAATCTTCAAGCATCACAAAAAATATTAAAAAAGATATTGAAGCAACAAGCTCCAGAGGAAATAGGAAAAGATCTTCATGAAGCCCAGGTACAGAAGGCCGATAGAGATGATAAGCTCTCTTGTAAAGAGGAAGAATATATTCAGGCTAAGCTAACTCCTTGGGTTACACTCTTCTTACCACAAGAACGAGATGAAAATTATCAAACTTGTATGGCGCCACTGATGGAAGAAGTAAAAGTAGCACGTAGCAAGACACAGTCTCTAATTGAGGTAACGATAGAAAAAGCAAAATCCGAACCTCTTGTTGTTTTTTCTGATATTAAGAAGAGTGCTGTTATTGATACCCTTTCTTTAATTCAATCTGGATTAGATGCTGCTGATGATTTCAGGGAGATGCTTCTCAAAAGAAGCG
>CAYYAN010000116.1:0-5839 GCA_964469825.1 uncultured Chthoniobacter sp.
AACATCATAAGCAGTAATTGGCTGATCATTCGACCAATGAGCGTTAGGTCGTAAATGAAATGTGTAAATACGATGATCAGAAGAAAGTTCCCACGATGCAGCAATTCCAGGCTCCGATACGCCTGCTCGATTAAACCGAGTCAGCCCTTCAAAAAGTTCACTCACTACATTTTGATCAACTTGTCCTGTTACTAAAGCAGGATCTAATGACTCGGGCTCTCCTCCTACAACGACAACCAAATCCGCGCGCTGAGCCTGCTGCGAACAGCCTGCCAGTACTAACAACCCAAGAAAAAGTGAAATCAATAATCGCATGGAAGTTAAGAAAATTCACCACAAAGATTATAAGAAGAAGGCGTTGAGTTCTTTGTGGTGAATTCTTATTTCTTCTTTTCCATATTCAAAAAGAACTGCTTCCACGAAGGTGGATCGGGATCAACTTGCCCCTCTCGCTCGGAAGCCTTGATTACAGCACGATAATAGAGTGCTGATGGTTTCAAGACACGTTCAAATGTTTTAGGATCCATAACAGCCAATCCAAATTTAGGAACGTAGCCGTAATGCCATTCATAATTATCGGCTAGAGACCAAACAAAATATCCTTTTACATCGTACCCTTCATCCATGGTAATGCGAACTTGTTTGATATGGTCATGGAGGTATTTGATGCGCTGATTTTCATTCAGATCAGCAATCCCATTTTCGGTAATCATCATCGGTTTATCATAACGTTTTCCAATTTTACGAATTAATTTTCCTAACGCTTGAGGATCGATATGCCATCCCATCATCGAAAAATGAGTTCCATGATGCCTGCTCTGAGTTAACAAACTGAACGGCCCTGCAACTTGGCTGTAGTAGTAGTTAAACCCAATGATATCACAGCAGTCATAAATTTTATCAAGGTGATCAAAGACAGTATGTTCTACTGTATTGTACATAATACCTCCCGGATCGAGAGGACCACGGTACCAATAAGGAATAGCTTCAACACTCATGATCTTAGCGTCTGGTGTGATTTGCTTAATGCGCGTTGCTGCATCTCGAAACATTGCTTCACTAGCCATCATGGCTTTTTTATAACCATCAAAGTCGAGACAATGCTCTGGCGGCCACAGACCAATGATATACGCTGTCAAAATTTGTCCGTTAGGTTCATTTTGAGGTGCATAATATTTCACGTAAGGTGAAAGTGCTTTCACCATTTTAGTAACATAACTATTCCAGTGAGAACGCGCCAATGGATGCAACCAGTTGGAATCTGCTCTGGTTTTGTCATCTATCAACCACACTGGAAAAGTAAAATGCCACAAGCAAACAACCGGCTCAATTCCTGATTCTTTGAGCTGGCGCGCCATATCAACATAACGCTGAATAGCTTCTTCGTTATAGACTCCAGGCTGAGGCTCTACCCTAGCCCACTCAATACTAAAGCGATAAGAATTGACTCCAATTTTTTGCAACGCTTCCAAATCTTTTTCAAAGTGAGACCAACTGGAAAGTGCATTACCAACCATTGGAGCTTTTTTCTGAGCCACTAAAAGATCCCAATCTCGCTGAAAATAATTTTTCATGCCAGGTGTGACAGCAGGATCTTCATATTGCAAACTGCTTGTAGAGATACCCCAAGCAAAAGGACGATAGCTTGTTAATTTTTTTGCTTTATGCTCAGGAGCTTTATCGAGTGGACCCAAAGGAGAGAGAACACAGCTGGATAAAAAGATTGGGATAAATCCTAACAATATAAATGGTTGTTTTTTTTTCATAGACATAATTCCTAATTTTTGTTCTCCACAACGTTAGTAGGTGTGACCCAGAGCATCTGGAGTTTGTTTTGAGTATCACGATAAAATCCATGAAAACTAGGAAGCTTTCCAAACCAACTCATCATTGAAGAGTTTAAAAACTGTTGATATTTTTCCTCTAAATCATTTTTAAGTGTTCCGTTTTTTTCTCTAATTTCATGAGAAGGAATCGTCATTTGATGGTACAGTTCATCACTCACGCGTGCTTTTTGAAGGCGTATAGGATCATAAATAGAAAGCCACCAACCTCCCAAAGATTCAGGATCAGAAGGAGGAACGACTCTATAAATAAATTGCCCTATTTGCGTTTTATCACCTCTAACATCGAGATGATAAAGTGTTGCAATAGCTTTACGAGAACTGATGTAACCTGCTAAAAACTGACGTGCTATGGATTGGAATTTTTTTAACTTTTCTCCTCGTTCGTAAGTTCCAATCTCAACACATGCTGGATCTTTAGGAGTGCCATAAATATTCATCTCACCATGTTTATTAATGTGAAAGGAAAGGTAAGGAACATTTTTAAGATAACCAGTATCAATTCGAGTAGCCGGAATTTGAAAAAATGATTTAACAGCATCATTGCAGCGCATATCTTGGACCATCATACGCCAAGGTGGAGCCTTATCGTGGTTAGCAAGATCAGCAAAATAAGAAAGGTCTTTGTTAGAATCATCAATCCGCTGAATATCATGTTTTCTAATAATGCAGTCACCATGTGATTGCTCAAGAATAACAGAAGTAGCATCATTTTTGACAATAAGTCCTTCCTGCACAGTCCCATCTTTCATGATGACTCGATCCGTAGCCAATCGATTAAAGGCTTGGGAAGTGATAACCCCTAGCAAAAAAAAGACTAAAAAACTGCAGCTGTTTTTTTTCATAAGAAGCAATAAGGGTATCAAACAAGACATTCTATGCCGAGTTTATTTTTAGCCTGTATTTTATCATTTTTAACTTGTAACCTCTCGCCTTATGAATTGTTGTGACAACAAAAAACGGCTAATTTTTTGCCTTTTCCTACTCATAGCCATGAGTGGTTGCATCACCTATCCAGGCCCTTATTACAAGCCCCCCAAGGCGATGACCCTAAAAACACTTCCTAAAGAACCTTTCTGGTGGGGTATTTCCACTGCTTCTTATCAAAATGAAGACCGCGGCTACGCCCCAAACTCTCCCTGGTATTTTAAAACAGATTGGGATCGTTTTGCTGAAGAGGGACACACTCCTCCACGAGGTGATGAGGCCGTCTTTTCTTGGAGCGAATTTGATCGTGATATAGCAGCAGCCAAGCAACTTGGAGTAAATCATTTCCGCTTTGGAGTGGAATGGGCTCGGGTTGAACCTCGTCCAGGCGTGATCAATCAAGCAGCCTTACAGCAATATGCTGAAATGGCCGAGCATCTCAAAGCAGCAGGCATGGAACCAGTTGTGACGCTCTGGCACTTCACTTTTCCTGATTGGCTTTACGACTCTCACCAAAAAGCTAAATCAAATTTTTGTCATCCTAATGTAGAAGAAGCATGGCGGGCCCACGTACAACGTGTCACGAAGGTCATGGCTCCCTACGCTAGGATTTATGTTCCTCAAAATGAACCCAACGGCGCTCTTCAATTGGGATGGCTAGCAGGACATTGGCCACCAGGATTGCTGCTCCATCCTGGTGGTTATAAAAAAGCCATGAAAACTTCTGTTACCATGTTTCGCGATGCAGCAGCTATTGTAAGAAAAGAACGCCCTGATGCAATAATCATGGGTATCTATGCACTCCCAGAATGCCAACGTTCTTGGCTCCATGACCCAACAGCCCTTATTTACAATCTTTATCAGCGACAAAACTATGACCAATTAGACCAGGTCGTTGATACATGCGACATCATCGGCGTGAATTATTATTACTCGAAAAGCTCCAGCATTCGTGAGCTCTTAATCCGCACGATGGGAGAACGAAGCTCTCAATACACTCAAATGGGTTGGGAAATTGTTCCCGAGGGACTCTACCGAACACTCTGCTCTGTACGTGATCGTTATCATAAACCGATTGTTGTTTCAGAAAATGGCATTGCTACTCAAAGTGCCCAGAAATCGATTTCTTACTTTCGCAATCACATCGCTCAAATGCGTCGTGCAATGAATGATGGCGTCGATGTTCGCGGTTATTTTCCTTGGACACTTGTTGATAATTACGAATGGACGGAAGGATGGCACGGACAATTCGGGCTTTTTTCTTACGACAAGAAAACACATGAACGCCACATTACTCCCCCGGGCATCTGGTATAGTCGTTTTATCAAAGCCTATCCTGAACCCTAGCTGCTACTTTTCAGCAACAACAAATTTTTTTAACTTCTTTTTATAAGAGAGTAGATTTGTGCTGTTTAAATTCATGAAAAAGATATTCCTCCCATTGTTTCTTCACCTTATTGTCTTAACATCAGTACATGCAGTAGTTACTGCTGGTTTTCATCAGTTCCAAGAGTCAGAAAAAAAATCAAGTGATTATAGCACCTTGAATCAAGAAAGACGACGCGAAGCTGATCAAACTACTCCAAACAGTTCAGATCTTTCTTCTTTGACTCCTAGAGGTTCTGATTTACCAAGAGAAGAATTTGATGAAGTTCAAACAATGATAGAATCTTTCGATGATGCAGATGAAAAAAAACGCCAACTTGAAGCAGCTATAGATTCTTTTATTAAATTGAGAGACGAATTATTAACAATGAGACGAACCATGGCTTTGCTGGAAAGTTTGGATTTCTCTCGTTATCCCCCATCACCTGAGTGTGAATCTTTGTGGGTACAAAACCCAATAAACTTTATAGTAAATCAGAAAAAGAGAGCCCGATACTTAGTCCCAAACACAACATCTTGCCCACTTTTGACTCACAATAAAGAAGATAGCCTGGCAACAGTTGTTCCTCCCATGATCCTTTCAAACATAAAAATAATCATTCCTGCTGGAATAGGTATAAACAAGACTGAAAAACCGAAAACGTATTATCCTCCTAAGATAAAAGATGTAAAATTAACTGATTCTCAAACTAAAGAAAAAATTAAAAATGATTTGCAGAAAGCACTAGAAAGCTTATATGCAGAAAATCCTGAAAGCCTATCAGCAATTCGCACGAGTTTTGAAAATTTTAAAGATTGGATTGAAGTAGATAAGATGATCAACGTTATTACTAACTTGAATCCCTCACTACAAGATCAAGTAACTCATTATAAAAATCGGTTTAATAAAGAATTTGGCATTTCGATTGAGGAGATAGACTCTGCAGCTACTCTGCTTGAGAGTGTTAAGCAAGAAATACAAGAACGCCAATTTTTTTACCCTGAAAAATTGGATAGCAACGTTGAAGAAAACAAAGTCAACAACATAGAAAGTCCTCTTAAAACAACCGAACCTATTAGCAATGAAACAGAAATAGAAGAGGATACTGATGCAAAAATGCTTAAACAACTAAAAGCTATTCTGGATGACGTTAACAGAAGAGATGCTCGAACTCTTTTTTCTTGCGCTCGTTATAGCAAGCGACAAGAAGTCATTGAAAATATTATTGAGTATCATGAAAAATATAATGCTAAATTTCCAAGCATTTTTCCTGGCTTTCCATCTTGGCCAAATCAAACAAAAGAGGTTTTTCAAAAGGCAAAACAATTTCCAGAAAGAGAAAAAGCTCTAGCTCAAAAGACAGCAACATTTTTTAACTCAGTATTGAATCCTAGACCATTGTTAAATAAAGAAGATACTAATAACCCTGAAATAATACCTTTTGAAAATAAAACTTCCGCTTTTAATGAAAACATCATCACTATTACTTCAAAGATCCAACAGGCCTTTAGTGACTATCTTACAAGCACACAACAAGTTTATCAGCTAGTTATTAAACAGATTAATAAGGAAAGAGAAGAGAAAAGAAAACTGCAACTCGAGGCTGATAAAAAAATAGAAGCGTTAAACACGAGAATGTTTATAAAACGACCTTATTAATTCGGGCTAGCCTGAATATTTCATCAATTTCGTGACGAGAAAG
>CAYYAN010000117.1:0-5728 GCA_964469825.1 uncultured Chthoniobacter sp.
AAGGAGTCTGATTTAAAACTGGTTGTTGTAAGGCCGTGGCTAACCTGCACGGTTAAGTCGAATCAACTATGTTTTTAATGAGGAATTAGAAAGGCTCGACTTTAGAACAGATACTATTGTGGAAAATTTTTTATTTTCATTCCCGTTTTTAGGCTTAATCAGTGGGAATCGTCGTATCAATCGTTACTTCGCAAGCTTCTCCTGGAATAAGCGAGCCTGGTTTTTCCAACAGCTGTAAAAGCACACATCCCTTCACAACCGTTACGATTTCAGCACGCCAGATTGCTTGAGGATTGTTTACTGCGCTCATGGGAATTGAAGTTTTAAATGTTACTTTCGCTTGCTGTTTCGGATGCAATCGAGCTGTTTGCGATGGCGAGAAGGCAGCCTGGATTCGCCCGCCAGCATTAAGAACAACGGCATGATTAGTAGAAAAAACATGACTCGAATAATTCCAGAAAGTCAACCCTGATCCTAGTATTCCAAAAAACAGAATAAGGAGAACAAGACGGTTACCATTAGAAGAAGGAGGCGATTTCATTTGGAAAATAGATGATAAAGAAGAATAATCACAAGAACAACAATCATCATGAGAAAATTTTTCCTTTGCCTTTTTCTAATTCCATTTTTTCCAGCAGCAGCTACGCCTGAATCTCCAGATGTGATTTCTGAACATGCTATTGAACAAGCAACATCTCAAGAGAGCAACGAAGAAAGCCCCTTTCTCATTGAACGAGAAGATGCCAAACAAGCTGCTGCAACAGCTGCTGCTAGTATCACCAGCGTAAACAAGCTTTACCCTCCCCGGCATTCGATCTCAAAACAAATTGCTAACTTTTGCAAACATTTAGCAGGAATCATGGAATCTTCGTTATCCAAAATTCCTCAACTCCGCGTGACGGTAGAACCTGCTCTGTTTTCAGCAACAGAAAACACGGAACTGAGTATCACTCTTAAAATCACAAATGATAAAAAAGATTTAATCATGCTCCATTTTCCAACTAATCAGCGTCTAGAAATCGTAGTGTCAGATGAACACGGGAAAATTTTGAATCGCTGGTCTCAAGATCGATCTTTTGACCCAGCAGATGATACGGTCGTCATCAACCCAAAGGAGTCCATTTTTTATACAGAAAAAATTTCTACTGTTGGCATGCAAGATAAAAAAACTTACACTATTGAAGTCTCGTTAGTAAATCAGCCTGAGTATACTGTTTCAACAACGGTCACCCCTCAAGCAGAAGGAATCAATCGTTCTTTTCTAAAAGCCATTGAAGATCCAAGCGCGAAAGACAAGGGCTTGTTGCCGTTTTAAAGTGAGTAAAGAGGAAATCTTTTTTGTTGCAAAGTTTTTCTCATCTCACTAGTTTTCTTTCCCAGTTCATTTTATATATACACACCATGTCTGATAAATCCATTGAAGAAAAAGTACGCGGAATCATTGTCGAGCAACTCGGCGTAACCGCAGAGCAAGCTACTCTTGAAGCCTCTTTTATTGAAGATCTTGGCGCTGATTCCCTCGATACTGTCGAGCTCGTCATGGCCTTCGAAGAAGAGTTTGGCGTTGAAGTTCCCGATGAAGATGCTGAAAAGCTTCTTAAAGTTGGCGATGTTGTCAAATACATTGAAGAACATAGCAAAGCTTAAATTCTAATTTCTTTTCATAATGCCGCTCACTCACGTGAGCGGCATTTTTGCGTTTAAGTAAAATTGCACACTGTTTTTTCTGTAAGCTATAAATGTAAACTTGTCCTCGCAAAGATGGCGATATAATCTTGATCCCATGCGTCTTATTGTTACCGGCGGTTGTGGTTTTATTGGAAGTGAATTTATCAGACAAGCTCTAGCTCGGCCTGAGATCACTTCCCTTATCAACATTGATCTCCTCACCTATGCAGGAAACATTGAAAACTTAGCATCCATTAAAAACGATTCACGCTATCGTTTAGTACAAGCTGACATTGCTGATGAAGCTGCAATGCAAAGGATCTTTTTAGAGGAATCTCAAAAAACAGAACAGCCATTAGATGCTGTGATCAACTTCGCAGCGGAGTCTCATGTTGACCGAAGCATTCTTTCTCCTCAAGATTTCATTCGTACCAATATTAACGGAACAAGTATTCTTCTTGAAAAAGCTCGCCAACACAACGTGAGACGCTTTCTTCAAGTTTCAACAGATGAAGTTTACGGCTCGCTTGGACCAGAAGGATATTTTACTGAAGAGACACCGCTCCATCCCAATTCGCCTTACTCTGCGAGCAAGGCCAGCGCTGACCTTTTAGCTGGAGCAGCTCATCACACCTATGGTCAAGAAGTACTCATCACACGCTGTTCTAATAACTACGGGCCTTATCAATTTCCTGAAAAATTAATCCCACTCATGATCCTCTCTGCGATAGAAGACCAACCTCTCCCTGTCTATGGTGACGGTCTCAATGTGCGCGATTGGATTCATGTCTCAGATCATTGCGAGGCCCTTTGGCAAGTTCTTCTCCATGGACGTCCTGGCGAAATTTATAACATTGGCGCCGATGCTACCAAAAAGAATATCGATATTGTTCGTTCCATCCTTCACCAACTTGGAAAGCCAGAATCACTCATAACCTATGTCACTGATCGACTTGGTCACGATCGTCGTTACGCCATTGATTCTTCTAAAATTCATCGCGAACTTGACTGGAAACCACGCTGGACGCAGCAAGAAGGACTAGCAGCAACGGTAGACTGGTATCTTAAAAACCGTTCGTGGTGGCACCCATTAATGAGAAGATAGGAGATGGAAGATGGAAGATAGGGCAAAACAGCGGATTTTTATTTTAGGCTCTGCAGGAAGGCTGGGAGCAGCTTTGATAAAAGAATGGAAAAATAATGCATCGTTTCAACTCATCGGGCTCTCCCGAATGGAACTAGATTTTGAACATCCTGAAAATTGCCTCAAAACAATAAAAAATTTTTCTCCCACGCCTCACGACCTCATCATCAATTGCGCTGCAATGACAAATGTTGATCGCTGCGAAGAAGAGCCTGAAATGGCCATGCAAGTCAATGCCACCACACCAGGCTTACTCGCTCAACTGGCAGCTGATGCTGGCGCTCGTTTTCTTCATGTTAGCACTGATTATGTTTTTGATGGAACATTAGCTCGCCCTTATCGTGAAACAGACCTCCCTCACCCCATTAGTCATTATGGAGCTAGCAAATTAGCAGGAGAAGAAGCCGTGATGACAGCCTCAGCACATCATTACATTGCTCGCGTCTCTTGGGTCTTTGGTCCAGAACGACCGAGCTTTGTAGATCAAATTCTCGAACGCGCTCGTATCCATGATGACGTTGCCGCGATTGATGACAAAACTTCTTCGCCAACATACACTCACGATTTGTGTAAATGGCTTCAAGTTTTTATGAATACAAAGATAAATCCCCCTGGTGGAATTTATCATTTGTGCAACACTGGCATTTGCTCCTGGCGTGAATATGGTGAGTATGCCTTGCAAGCTGCAGCACGAAAGAACATCTCCCTTCGCACCGCCTCCGTTGCGCCTTTAAAATTATCCGAAATGAAAAATTTTATCGCTCAGCGCCCGCAGCACTCTGCTCTTGATACGACGAAATTTGCTACGATTTATGGAAAACAACTCCGCTCCTGGCAGCAAGCTGTGGAGGAATATGTTTCTTATATTTTTTGCAAATGACTTTTAGAAGTTTATATGTAGCAACTATTACCTCTGAAAAAGCACTCCGAGCAAGACGCTATACGAATAATGCAACCGATGATAACATAACTAGCCCGAATATTTCATTATCTTGAACTCTGTGAATCGTTTTTATTTACCTCCTCCTCTCTGGCATACCTCTCAGCTCAATGAAGCTGAAACACATCATGCCGAACGTGTCTTACGATTGAAATCGGGAACAGCAATCACGGTCTTTGATGGACAGGGACGTGAAGCTTCGGCCACGATTGAAGCCTTTCACAAAAAAAGCACTCGCCTTCGCTTAGGTCCTTCCCAGCTCACCCCACAGCCAACGACTGAAATCACTCTCGCACAAGCCATCCCAAAAGGAAGCAACATGGATCTCATTATTCAAAAAGCGGTTGAGCTTGGTGTAACGCGTATTATTCCGCTCATCACGGACCGAACTATTGTTCGCTTGCGAGATGCAGAGGATGCTATCCGAAAACAGGAACGGTGGCAGGCAATTGCACTAGAGGCCTGCAAACAGTGTGGTCAAAACTGGATGCCTATTGTAGAAACTCCTTGCTCTCTCCCAGACTCACTAGAAAAAACAAAGACCGATCAACTTCGACTCATTGCTTCTTTAGAAAAAGATGCTCTGTCACTAAAAAACTTTTTTTCTTCACATAAAAAAATTTCTCTCGATCCCATTTCTTCTGTTACTATTTTCATCGGTCCTGAGGGAGATTTTTCTCCGGAAGAATATGACCTCACTTGCAAGGAAAGCTGCAAGCCTGTCTCGCTTGGCTCTATCGTTTTGCGAACAGAAACAGCCGCCTTTTATTGCCTTTCCATCTTGTCTTATGAATTTAGAAAATCTTGATCTCTCCACCTTGCACGACATGCAAAGTGAAACCGATCATCGTCAACTAGCCATCGATCGTGTTGGCGTCAAAAATTTATGTTACCCGATCCAAATTCGCGATCGGCACGAAGAGGGACAACCTGAACATCTTCAAAGCACCATCGCCACAATCCAACTGACGGTTGATCTTCCTCATCATTTCAAAGGAACACATATGAGTCGCTTTGTAGAAGTGCTCAACTCGCATGGACCAGTGCTGCATGTTTTTAATATTCGCTCCATTCTTGAGCAGCTCGTTGATAAGCTGCAAGCTGAACAAGCCCATGTTGAGTTTGACTTTCCTTTCTTTCTTGAAAAAGAAGCTCCTGTAAGCAAAGCCAAGTCGCTCATTAATTATGGCGTCCGTTTTAGCGCGACTCTTTCAAAAAATGAAACAATCAATCAGCATCTTGCTGACTTTGTTGTAACAGTTATTGTTCCGGTCACCACTCTTTGCCCTTGTTCCAAGGCTATTAGCGCAGCAGGGGCTCATAATCAACGTGGCGAAGTCACCTTCTCAGTTCGTTGCAAAAAGGCGATGTGGATCGAAGAAATGATTCGCCGTGTTGAAGATGCAGCTAGCTGCGAGCTTTATACGCTCCTAAAACGCCCTGATGAAAAATTTGTCACCGAACGCGCCTACGCCAATCCTGTTTTTGTCGAAGATCTCGTTCGCAATGTTGCCCTACGTTCCGAAAACGATCCCAATATTCTCTGGTATCGTGTCGAAGCTGAAAACTTTGAATCGATTCATAATCATAATGCATATGCGCTGATTGAGAAGAAGCTGAAAAAGTGAAGAGTAAAGGGCAAAGAGTTTTGATCGAGATAAAATCAACTCTTCGTTGTTCATAATTTAGTAAGCAACATTTAAAAGAATAGAATTTAGAGGATGTCTTGAAACTTAAGGGTGAGGTTTTTTAACCTGGATATTTCATCACTCTTGTGACGAGAAAGCCGGGAAGGCCGATAACCGAGCCCCAGGTGGGGCGAGATCGAATGCCGAAGGTAGCCCCCCCAAAAAAAAGGGGGAGGGGCCTCGCGGGCGCGAGCGAGTTAAAATACTGCGTTAGACTTGAATTTTGATCAGGGCAGTATGGACTCATACAGCCCTGATAACATACATGCGTCCGGGCGGACGCTGGAT
>CAYYAN010000118.1:0-5703 GCA_964469825.1 uncultured Chthoniobacter sp.
TAACTTTTTTGCTTCCAATTTTATAGGAACCAAAAATCTACTCGTTGAATAATCCCACTGTCAAGGTGTCAGTCTCACATCATCTGCGAATATTCTTATTTTCTAATGTTTATTTTTGTTTAAGGATTGGCGCGCTTAAAAGCAGCGACGGCTCTTAAAAAGCCGGCAGTTGTCGAAGTAACTTCAAGAGAGTAGTCGCGATATTCATGGAATTCCTGTTGATTGATGGCTCTCTGCCAATCTTGAGCTTGGAGTTCCAGTTGTTCTGCTTGGTCGTCTGCTTGGTCAGGATGGGCATTTCGAGTCCCAACGGTTTCATGAGGATTGATAATAAAATTCTCCATGGAGATTTTCATGAGAGGCCAGCTCTTATTTCTTATAAAAGCATCAATTTTCTTAATACTTTTTAAAAAGCTAATTTTTTTCAAATTCTTGGCACTGCAGCAAGGAGCGTTTTTGTATATTCATGCTGAGGATTAGATAAGACTGCATCTGCTGTTCCTGATTCCACGAGACGGCCATGATGAAGTACGAGGACGCTGTTGCTGATGTGTTTGACCACAGCAAGATCATGTCCAATAAAGAGTATCGTTAATCCAAGTTCTTCTTGTAAGTCTTGGAGTAAATTAATGATTTGAGCTTGCACGCTCACATCTAAGGCACTAACTGGTTCGTCGCAAATCAGTAATTCTGGTTCGACTGCTAAGGCCCGTGCAATGCCGATGCGTTGACGTTGACCGCCGCTAAACTCGTGAGGATAACGTCGCATCATTTCAGGAAGCAAGCCCACTTTTTCAAGCAGCTCTGCTACGCGTATTTGACGTTGAGAGGAGGTTAGTTTAGGAAAATGAATTTCTAATGCTTCCGCAATCGTTTTTCCAATCGTTAGACGTGGATTTAAAGATCCGTGGGGATCTTGAAAAATCATCTGAATTTTTTTCCGATAAGGATGAAATGCAGCATGGGGCATTGAAGAGATATCAGTGCCTTGATAAAAAAGAGAACCAGAGGTGATTGATTGAAGTTTGACAATGGTACGACCAATAGTTGTTTTGCCACTTCCGCTTTCTCCAACAAGTCCAACCGTTTGACCTGCTGGAATTAAGAAGCTGACGTCATCTACGGCCTTGAGTTCTTCTCGACGACGATGAAAGATTCCTCGGTGAATCGGAAAAGTAACGCAGAGATTGCGAACTTCAAGAAGGGGCAGCATTTTTTCATTCATAAAATAGGGGTCAGGCTTCAAATTTCAAATTTTAATAAAAAAGTCATTTTTTTTTGATAGCTAAATTTGAAATTTGAAGCCTGACCCCTATTTTGATTACTCATGATGCTGAGAAAGAATATCGATGAATTTATCGATATTTTCTGTAGTGAGGAGCTGGTTAAAAAGTGAAGGCTCTTTTAATGAGCGAGCTAGTGAGCCCAATACCCGTAAGTATTCTTGATTTAGGGCATGTGGGATTCCTATGACAATAATGAGACGCACGAGTTGATGCGATTCTTGGAAAGAAATTCCGCGAATGCTTCTTCCTGCTGCCATGACTAAATCCTGAACGCTATTGGTTCTAACATGATAAATAGCGACTGCATTTTCTTCATCAACTTTGAGCAGAGGCATTGAAATTGATGTTATCAATTGGAAAAATTCATTCCAATTAGTAACACGATTGTCTTGCTTCAGGAGTTTGACGATCTCTTCGATAGCGGCGGATTTTTCCTGGTTAGTGAGCTCTAGACGAGCAGAAGCAGATGAAAAAAAATAAGGACGATGATCCATGGAGTGTTATAAATTACTTCCTGTCCATTTCAATTTTTGACGAAGGATTTGAGGAAAGCTGGTATGAGGTAGCATTGCTAGAGGAAGTGTTTTTTCAGCGGTCGTGATAGAGAGGCGTTCTTGAGGCTGCATGAGTCGTGGCTCGCGCCCATCGAGTGAAATAAAAATTTGCTGATCTCTACGTGCTTCAATCGTAAGAATGCTTTTGTCATTGATAACCATGGAGCGGTTGCTAAAGACATGAGGACAGATCGGAGTGATGAGGAGTGTTTTGCTTTCAGGCATGACAACCGGACCTCCTGCAGCTAAGGAATAAGCCGTCGATCCCGTGGGTGTTGCGATAATAAGACCATCTGCGTGGTATTCAGTGAGAGGAACTCCATCGATGGTAACAGAAAGGCGAACCAGTTGTGAACGTTCTCCGCGGCTGATAACAATATCGTTGAGGGCTAATCCGCAAAATTGCTCATTGATCTTGAGTTCTAAGAGACTGCGATGACTAAGGATGTACTCTTTGTTAATGATGCACTGGAGTGCTTGTTGATATTCTTCTGCCGGTAAGCAGGTCAAAAAACCAAGAGATCCAATATTAAGTCCAAAAATAGGCCGAAGGTGAGGGCCTGCATGATGCATTGCTCGCAAGATGCTTCCATCTCCTCCCATCACTAAGAGAAGGTCGACTTTTTCAGCAAGCATCATTTCATTGAGGAGGGAATGTTCTTTAATGAGAGTCGCCGTGGCCTGTTCCATTAAAAAAGGAACGTGGTGTGCGCGAAGTTCGCTCACAATTGTTTGAACAACAGAAGCAGCGCCGGGTTTTTGGGTATGGGCAATGAGGCCGAGCATCGATTGAGTAGAGCTTGGTATTCGGAAGTTGAGCAAAACTCCTATGAAGCAAATTTAGTTAAAAGTTTAAGTTTTGAGAGGGTTTTAGCAAAGCCAAAAACTCAATATTGCCGGTCATTCCTGGCAACGGTGATTCCATCACATTTTCAAAATGATGACCAGCTTGTTCAACCCAATCGCGAATCATGACCGACTTCTTTTTTTGACAGTTCAAATTGAGGTTTGATTAAAACAATCATACACCCTGCTGGCTTTACAAGTTGAAAGGCAGCAGGGAGGACACGAGTAAGGGAGATAAAACTTAAATCAGCAACAATAAGATCAAATTTGTTTTCAAAATCAGGAGCTTCTAGATAACGAGCATTGACTCCTTCGTGTACTTTGACGCGTGGGTCTTGACGCAGTGACCAAGCGAGTTGTCCTTTTCCAACATCTACGGCCGTGACTTGTTTGGCTCCATGCTGTAAGAGGCAATCAGTGAAGCCTCCCGTTGAAGATCCAAGATCGAGGCAATCCCAATTAGTAGGATCGATTGAAAAATGTTTTAATGCTCCTTCCAATTTATGACCACCTCGGCCAACGTAGCGATCTTGCTCGGTGATTTCAACTTTGCAAGTAAGAGCTGTTTTCATTCCAGGCTTGCTCGCAACCTGTCCGTTAATGAGCACACGACCTGCCAAGATGGAACGTTGTGCTTTTTCTCGTGACTCAAAAAGTCCCTGTTCATGGAGTAATTGATCGAGACGCATGGAAGAATGTAACCGTTCAACAGAACGGTTATGAAGGGTAAAGGGTTAAGAATGAAGTGTAGAAAGGCACTATAGAAAAAGTTTCCATTGAAAATAAAAATCCATTTTTTTGTGCTCTTTATGTTAATTCAACGTGAATGTGAGCAGCTGTTCAGGACGATCAAAAAGAAACTCTGGGTTCATCGAGCGAAGGATATCAGCGGAGTTATAACCCCATGTTACTGCAGCCATGCGCACAGCAGTGGCATGTGCTGCCTCAATATCGCGTGTTTCATCACCAATGTAGATAAGGTCTTCGGGGTGGAGTTGATATTCTTTCATGATTTTTCGAAGCTCGCGGCTTTTTCCAAAGAGCTTGGAAGAGCTTCGTAAAAATTCAAAGCAGGTGATCTGATGATGTTTTAAAAACGCGGTGACGTTAGCTTGGGAATTTGAAGTCAAGATACCAAGACGGAAGCCTTGTGCGTGAAGTTGCTCTAAGATTGCTGGAATATTAGAGATTGGTTCTACTTGATGAATTTTTTCATGAAATTTAACTAATCCGCGACGTGCAATTTTTGGTACTCGCCAGCGCCGAATTCCTAGGTGGCGAATGAGTTTTTGCGTTGTCATATTGCGTGCTTTAGGAAGTTCTTCCTCAGGAAGTGAGCGAAAACGAAATTCCTCAGAGAGTTCATTCAAAATGCGGAGCGCCATTGTTCGCGTGTCAGCGATAGTTCCATCAAAATCAAAAAGAAGAACCTTAGTGCTTCGCGTGAGGTTAGAGGTCTGAAGCTGAAGGCCGGAGAAATGATTAGGCATCGCTTTGCGATGTTGGTTTGTTTCCAAACATAAAATCAAATGAAGGAAAAGGTTTAATATCACTTCCTATTGGAATAGGCGCTATAGCACCAGTGAGTCCAGAAGAGGGAATGTGGTTAGAAGTTTCTGATGGAGTTGTTGGCAGGTTGAGCTCAATGTGACTAGAAGAAGTTTCCATAAAGAAAGTTTGTATGTTGGAAGTTTGAGTTTAAAAGAGTTTGCTCAATGTCATCAACTTAGCAGGAAAAAAAATTAACTACAGGGCACAAAAAAATCAAAGAAGCACAAAGGAATCCAACAGGTGTCATTTTTTGAAAAGGAGAAATAACTCAAACTTCTAGCACTCAAACTATGGCTGTTACTACACAGTAGCAATTGGCCATTCCATGATGCCTTTAAATCCTTCCTTTTTTGCATCATCAGTTTCAATGCCAAAGTTAGCAGCGACAAGTTGATCGATATGGTTCATTTCTTCGTTCGTGAGTGGTGATGTCTCAGAAGTTGCAGCAAATTCGTGAAGCTGTTCTTCGTTATAAATGTTGGGAAGGACTGTGGCTACCCGCGGATCGTTCAGGAGCCATTGCAGCGCTGCTTGACCGAGGGTACGGTTTTTGTTTTCTAGAAAGCGAAGTTGTTCAACTTTTTTGACGCCATTGAGGAGCCAGGTGCGCGGCCGATGACTGCGATGATCGTTTTTTGCAAAAACAGTATCAGCTGTATATTTTCCTTCCAGCATTCCAGAAGAGTGGGGGACTCTGATAAAAAATTTTGTTTTTGCTTGGCACTCTTCTGCGATACGGTGAAGTGTTTTACCAGGATGTTGTTCGAGAAGGTTGTAGATATGTTGTAACATATCAGGCTGACGTTTTTGAATAGCAAGGCCTCCCTCGCCTAACCATCCAATTGCAGGGCCGAGTGCTACGCCATTGTGGAGAATTTTTCCTTCAGCACGAAGATCTTCTAAGACCTCCCAGAGATCATCAGCCATGACCTGTTCGAGGCGAATGTTGTGTAATTGTAAAACATCGATACGATCTGTTTGGAGCCTCTTTAGTGCTGCTTCTGTAGCTTGTCGAATCGAAGCAGGACGAAAATCTTGAGGGATTTCACGCTGACCACGACGTTCGTTGCCGTGATTAACAAAATCATAACCAACTTTTGTAGCAATGACAATACGATCGCGTTCACCCACGCTCGAGAAGGCTTTTCCAATAAGTTCTTCACTGCGACCATTGCCATAAGTATCAGCTGCATCAAAAAGGGTGATGCCTAAATCTGCTCCTAAGCGCATTAAGCGAACTGCTTCGTCATCAGTGAAGGTTCCCCACCACCCAGTGGAGAGCGTCCAGAGCCCAAAACCAACTTCACTAATTTTTAAAGGAGAACCAGAAAGTGTGCGATATTTCATAAGAAAAGTATTTAATCATAAATAGCAGAAAGATACAAGAGAGGCTGAGAGTAAAGCGACTTTGCGTGCTTTATGGTCAATTCTGTTCTTTCTGTTTTTCAGGAGGAACGAAAGATAAA
>CAYYAN010000119.1:0-5664 GCA_964469825.1 uncultured Chthoniobacter sp.
TCACAACTATTCGCGTCAGACGTAGGGTCATGCAAGAACTCCAATGAAAGTCTCTCTTCCTTTTCTCCTGTTTTAGGGGCCGAAAAAGTAAAACAGGCTTTCAATTACTGTGAGAGAGTTGAACAAATTTCTGAAAAGAAAAATTTACTGTCATCAATAAGCAAGGCTTCATTTTCAGATTTTTCTTTTAAAAAAGAGCAAAAAAAAATCTCAAAACAAGCAAATCGTGGCATTGGAGATCAGCAATACTTCCCACAATAACACTTTTCTTAGCCCATATCACACAGACAATGGCTCAACCATTTGCTCACCAAACATCATTTTGGTGTCCCAATGGTACTAAAATAGGATTAGTGTGGGAAAATTTCTCAAACTTTCAACCTAATAATTTATCTCAAAATCACCTGGATTTTATACTGCCATCGTGCTCTATAGCAGAACAGCTATACCATCAAGCTGACCCCACTGTTAACCCAACACTGTCCACTGTGTGAATTGAAACTTGCCACCCTCTCCCTCTTAAGAATAGGATTGCCGCAAAGATACTCTCACGAGTAGCTCTACATTTAATAGCATCTAAAACTAAAACTATGAATAGAAATAATAAAACAATCAAAACAACTGTAAACGGCCTCTTCTTCTTTTTAAGTCTCTTTGGATTGTTAGCACTCTCTCATGCAGAAGGGACTTGCAAGTCTGCTGCAACAGAAGCTTTAGATTATATCGACTATTCTGAGCTAAAAAATCTATACGCCAAAAATGATATTGGTGAAGAGCCTAATGTTGACCTATTAAATCAAAATCCTTCATTAAAGGAAGATCTCGTCAACTATAATAGTACTTTGGCAGACTATTATGATTGCTACATTGCTATGGAAACGATGGCAATTAATGCTGATTTGACATATCCCGAATTTGAAAAAGAGCTTCAAAATTCCCAAGAAGAACTCTCACAGGCTCGAAATGCTTATGAGAATGCAAAATGGAAACTCATCTCTGAGGCTTCAACAAGTGACAACATTCGATTTTATGACGAGAACTATCCAACTTCTGTTATTAATAATTAATCCTTGTAATAGGAAATTCTGTTTCTAAGCAAATGCCGCGCTCTCGCAGCGCGGCATTTTTTATTTTTTCAAGCAAGATTAAACTGGATATTTACGATTAGGGCATAAGGCCTGGAGTTTTGCCAAAAATAGGTAAAAAGAGCGAAGGTGTTTGTGAAAAAATGGGAATGGGGTCAGGGTTCGATTTTCTCATTTTAGAGGCAGTCATCGATTTTTTGTAACTTGCGAATGTACTTTTTAGCAATTGGTAAATTGCTTTAGAAATTTCGTTGCAACAGTTTCTTTGATAACAATGAGTAAACTCTTTTCATCTTTGTGATGACGTTATTGCAAATACCCAGGAATCAGTTTCTCTGAGATGAGTTACTCTTCATTATTTTTCTGATATTAGACGAGTTTGAAAAACGATATTTTTAGTTTTTAAAAAAATCGATGGCTGTCCCTAAAATGAGAAAATCGAACCCTGACCCCACTGTCACTGTTCTGACCCCACTGTCCCACTGTTCACTGTGGATATGGAGTTAGAACTTCGGTAGTGAATAATTATTCTAAATAATCAACTCCTGGACGTTGATAACGAAAGCCACTAAGAGTGGGTATTGTTGTTATTCCTTTTCCAAGTCCAAGAAATTGAAAAGAACGGCCCATGGTTTCTGGATGTAATAAAGTCTGCAGAAGACGAAACTCTTTTTGCTCGGATGTTGTTAGCGATTTTCCTTCAAACATCCGGAGCCATGTTTCGGCAGCACCGATGAGAAAATGGTGTTGATCACTATAGCCGAGGATTTCGAAATGATGTTGCAGTGCTTTCTCAGAAAGGTCCGTAAAATCAACGTGGGCTGTAATATCTCGTTTTCCTACGTGTTCGAGAGGATTGTCATAGCGGCGATGCTGTTCATAACAGGCGATGCTTCCTTCTCTGCGATAAGAGGCAAAGCGGTCGATGCCAGCATATCCATAATCCGCGACCAGGAGCAGGCCTCGTTTCATGCGTCTCTCAATGGCCTGCAGCCAGGAAGCAATACCAAGACGTGTTTCCCATAAAAATCCTGGAGCAAGGTTTTGTGGCAGTTGTGTTGCAACATGATGGAGTTCGCCTTGTTTAATCGGAGCTGTCATCCAGGAAAATCGCGGTTCTTCCATTTCCGCTACGCGCTGTTCTAACCACTCTTTTCCATTCCAGCGAAGTAGATCAACAGGAAAAGCATCTAGTAGTTCGTTTGAAAAATGGACTCCTTCGAAGGTTGGCAGGTCTTCAAGTTTTTTTACCCAGAAAACGTTCTGTTGATCCTTCAATGTCGCTTCTTGTTTTTTTTGATGATAAGAAAACGGTTCAACGATGCCATAGCGGATCACCGTAAAAAAAGGCGATGAGATTTTTACTGCCTCTAAAATATCGCAGGCCAATCTTCCATCGTTAGCGCCTTGCTCTACGATTGTGAAAGGGGCTGGTCGTCCCATCTTGTCCCAGAGGTCTTCAAAAAAAAGGGCCAAAATTTTTCCGTAAATTTTGCCTATACTGACATTGGTAAAGAAATCACCAGCTTTTCCGATACGAACACGGCCAGAAGCATAATAGCCATGCTCAGGATCGTAAAGTGCGTGCTCCATGAACTGGCCAAAGGAGAGAGAAGAAGGATTCATAGAGAGAAATAGTGAGGGCCATGAGGGTTGTTAATCCTGAGTTCGCGTTAACCTCGATATTTTAACTATAAAGCAGATGGAGACTTTAAAATACATTTTTTGAAAAATCGGTTTTAATAGAAGAGATCGGAGAAAAATTTCGGGTTAAAACTCTACACTCTTTACCTTTTACTCTTCACAACCGTTCTAAACGGTTACCCATTTATTTCGTGATCTCCCTCACATAAACATTAACTGTTCCATCATTTCCTTTTTTGACATCGGTAATCATGAAGGGTCGATCTTGATTGCGAGTAACCGAAGTTCCTTCAGCAGGTGGTGTTACTCCTGTAGGATAAGCTACAATGATGCGTGTTTTTGTGATAGTGGTGGGAGTCAGGGAGGAAGTGTTTGATTGGTAACGTAAGACAGAGCGGTCTTGACCAGACGCAGTGACCGTAAAATCTCCTTGAAGATAGAGTCGTTCTCCAGCAAGTCCTTGTTGTGCGAGATCACTAAGTTGAGCTGCTCCTACGAAGCGTCCTCGAGGCATTTTGCCGGGGTCATATGTTGGCCATAATTCTGTTGGGGATGTCGGAGGCGCAAATGCTGCAGGTGGAGAAAGGACTGACTGGTTCGAAGCTGCAAGCGCAAGAGTCGTTTCAGTTACTTGAGGAAGGGGAGTACCAGGAGGAGCTGTTGCCGTAGGAAGAGGTGATGCTGGCGGTACTACTTGCTTTGGAGGAAGGAGCGTAGATGTTCCTGGGGGGACTACTGGTGTGGCTGGAAGGATAGCAGGTGTATTTAAGGGTAACGCTCGTGCTACTTTGGTGGTGTCAATATTTATTGTTTTTGCGCCAGGTGAAGCTGCTGTGGGAATGTTTTTTTCTGTGCGAGGAATGTTTTTTGAAAATGGTTTTTTAGAAGGAGAAGTTGGTTTGTTAGAAATAATTTGCAGGACAAAGGAGGAGCTAAGTTGTGCCGTCTGTTCTTTTGATTCCTGATTAGAAAAGCCCATTTTTGTACGGTACTCTCCATACTCTTTCTCTGCTGCAATGAGATCTTTTGAAGAAAGTAGGGGGAGCCCGTTTTCAATGTTAAGGTGAATTGGCGGTGCTAGTGAAAAGAGCACAGGTCCACTGTTTGTAGGTCCATAACTTCCATAAAGAAGTGAGATGGTGGTTAGCTTGAGGCGTCCATCTGGAAGCTGTTCAATATGGAGAATGGCAGAAAGATCTAATGGCTTTTCAAATTTAATTTCTTGGCCAGGAGTGAGATCAAAAGTATTTTTTTGAGGAATGTCTGTTGTGCTGAATGGTGTTGTTGATTCATTATTAGTCCCGGTCAGAATTTCATGGATCTTCTGTGCCTGTATATCAGAGATTCCTTTTACTGCATGAGGATGATCAATTTTTTCAATAAGTTTATTATTTATTGCTGGAAAAACCTGCTCCAAGAGAATTTCTGGCTGGTCTATTGATTGAAGTAAGGCGCATGTTCCTGGATAGAAAAAACTTTTTTTAGTGAGCGGAAAGGCAGCTAAGACGTGGTAATTGCCAGTGACGTAGGGCGTCAAATCATGTGTCTGATGATAATTGCGTAGAAAATTGGCGAGGAGTCGATCATTCAAACGTCTTATTTGACGCTGGCCGAGAGTTCCAAAACGTTCGAGGAGTTGTTTTGGTTTTAGAAATTCTCCACGCGGTGCCTCTGTGAGTTCGAAGCGTTGAGGCTCTTCCAACTTGTGAAGTCTCATTAGAAGATGATAGTTGGCTGTTTTTTCAGGATGTCCAAAAACATAGAAGCTTCCAATCCAGCAAAAAAGGGCAAACCCCATCAGCAAAAAAATAAAAATTGTCCATGCAAATATGCTATCAACACCATGTGCGTTTGCTCGTCGTGGTGTGCCGCTAGGAAAACGATAGTAATTTTTCATGATTGGCTTTAAAAGAAATGACAACTACTGCTGCGGCTCGAAAGAGGTTCCACATCCACAACTGCGAGCTGCTCGCGGATTAATAATGCGAAAGCCATGTCCTGTCAAACCTTCCTCATAATCAATAGTACAATCAGAGAGTTGCTCCGTACTTTTTGCATCAATAAAAATAAAAGCATCTTCTGATTTAATAATCGTATCTCCTGGTTGTTGAGGTGCCAGGTTCATAACATATTGTAATCCTGCGCAACCGCCTTTTTCGATAGACAAACGAAGGCCGTGATCTTTCTCTAGATTTTTTTCTGTAAGAAGAGCGCGAATTTGGTTTGCAGCTGTTGAAGTGATAGAGAGCATAGCTCAATAGGTTACAGGTTACAGCTTGCAGGCTCAAAGAAATTTTTTCCTGTAACCTGTAATCTGCAACCTGTAGCCTGCTTTTTTATGGGTAAAATTCATCTTTTAAGTGATCTTGTCGCCAATCAAGTAGCCGCTGGCGAAGTTGTCGAACGGCCTGCTTCCGTGCTCAAAGAACTTGTCGAAAATAGTATTGATGCTGGCGCAAAAAAAATCATTGTTGAGTTTAGCAGAGGAGGGATTGAACTGCTGCGCATTACGGATGACGGGGTGGGAATGGATCGTTCTGATGCATTGCTTTCGCTAGAACGTCATGCCACAAGCAAAATTCGAACGATCTATGATTTGTCTGCTGTCACAACACTTGGTTTTCGCGGAGAGGCATTGCCGAGTATTGCGAGTGTTTCTCGTTTTCGTCTTATCACACGTTCAAGAGATCTGGAAATTGGAAGTGAGATCAAAGTAGAAGGAGGCAAGATCGCTGAAGTGAAAGAGAGTGGCGAAGCGCCTGGTACAAAAATTGAAGTGCGAGATCTTTTTTATAATGTTCCTGTACGGCGTAAATTTTTGAAAGGGGAACAAACCGAAGCGGCGCACCTCATAGCACAATTACAGTTCTTAGCAGTGGCGCATCCAGAGATTGCATGGACTTGTGTGCGTGATGGGAAAGAAATTTTCCGATTA
>CAYYAN010000120.1:0-5656 GCA_964469825.1 uncultured Chthoniobacter sp.
AGATCGTATGTTTTGAGAGAGTAGAAAGCCCGCTCGCCATCAGGAATATCTTTGACATGAATCTTAGAACGAGGGATACCGATATCTTCATAAAAACGAAGTCGCTCTTCGAGCCAGTAATCAAGCAGTTGTAATCCTGTAGTAGCGTGGCAGAAATATTCAATTTCCATTTGTTCAAACTCGCGTGAGCGGAAGATAAAATTACGAGGGTTAATTTCATTCCTAAAAGCTTTTCCAATTTGAGCAATACCAAAAGGAAGTTTCTGACGAGAAGTTTCTAAAATATTTTTAAATTGAACGAAAATAGATTGAGCTGTTTCAGGACGAAGATACGTTTTGTTGTTTTCATCAGCCATTGGGCCAACATGTGTTGAAAACATTAAGTTGAAGTCACGAGGCTCAGTCTTTTCACCATCACAAGAGCTGACTTTTTTGCTAGGTTTCATCGGGCAAGGAATCGATTCAAGTTGATCGGCCCGGAAGCGCCCTTTACATGTTTTGCAATCGACCATTGGATCAGAAAAAGTTGTTTCATGGCCACTAGCTTGCCAAACAGTGCGATTCATGAGGATGGCACCATCCATTCCGACTATGTCATCTCGTTCTCTTACATTGCGACGCCACCAAAATTCCTTAAGATTGCGTTTGAGTTCTACGCCCATCGGACCATAATCCCAAACGCCATTAAGCCCTCCATAAATTTCAGAAGATTGAAAAATAAAACCGCGTCGCTTACAAAGGCTGACAAGTTTTTCCATTAAGTTTTCGGTGTTCATAAAGGAGGTAGAGAAGTGAAGTCTTTTAACCCTTAAATTTTTTCTTAAAGTCGCAACAAAAAGTCTTTCCCTGCTGCAATTGAACATTCTATTCTATCCTAAGATCTTTAACATTTCAACGTTTCAACTTTTTTTCTTATGTCAAAAATCCTTCTCTATAGCGCTATCTTATTAACATTGCTAACGGCAGGTTTAGGTTATTGGAATTATTCTTGCTACCAAATTATTCTTTCGGAGAAGAAAGCTACTATTCAACAACAGCAGCAAGAGATTGAAAAAGTGAATCAAGAATTAACTTCACTGAAAGAAAAAATTGAAACAACGGCTACAACTGAGGAAGAACAAAAAAAAGCTCTCTCTGAGGCACAACAAGGGCGTATCAAGGTGGAGGGCGATTTGGCAGAAGCACAGAAACAGCTTGCAGCTAAAGACGCTGAGCTAGAGCAAAAAAACAAAGATCTTTTAGCTAAAGAAGCAGCCATTCAATCATTAATGGGGGCTCAAAAAAATACAGTCCCTGCACCAATGCCTGGATCTGCAGCAAAGAAAAAATCTTCTAAGAATGCAATAACATCAGAGAAAAAAGACACTGTTGTTTCATCCTCTACTCCTGCTACTACATCAACTGCGTCTGGCCCTGTTGGAGGGATTGAAGGAAAGATAGCAGCGGTTAATTCTTCTTGGAATTTTGTTGTGCTCAATATTGGAGAAAATAATGGCGTGACAAAAGACTCTGAAATGTTGGTTCAGCGAGGAAATCAAGCAATCGCAAAGATAAAAATTACTTCCGTTGAGCCATTAACTTCAATTGGAGATATTATTCCAAATAGTGTGACTCCAGGTTGTACGGTACAAGTAGGAGATCAAGTTTCAGCTACCTTTATCGAAGCCATTAAGAAGTGAGCTGCTTTTAAACTAAAAACATGAAAATTTTTTTCCTCATTCTACTAATGTTGGTTATTCCATTAGTTATAACTGGGTGTGAAACAGAGGGTGCAGAACACACTGCCTCACAAAGCGCAATTCCATGGAATAAGCCAGCTTCTTGGGAGGGAGCTGGAGCGTTAGGAGCGATGGGGCTGGGAAGCCACTAAAGCTGTTCAGGTAAATTTTTTCTGTAAGCTATAAAGCGATGCTCCTCTCGATCGATCCTTCCTTACGTGGTACTGGCTTTGCTGTTTTAGAAGGATCGGATCAAAAGGTGCGGTGTTTGGAGTATGGGGTCATTCATAATCCGTCAGCTCTTAGCATTCCCATGTGCTTAAAAAATATTCATGACAGGCTGACGGAGGTGATTGAAAAATATCATCCTGAACAGATGGCTCTGGAACAAATTATTTATGTAAAAAGTTTATCTGTTGCCATTGTTATGGGAAGCGCTCGTGGTGTGGCTCTATTGGCTGCAGCGCAAGCTGGTCTTCCTGTTTATGAATATCCTCCTAGGCGTATTAAACAGGCTGTTGTCGGGCGAGGTGGAGCTGCCAAAGATCAGGTTGGTTTTATGGTGCGAGCATTGCTCGGGTTAAGAGAGACGCCGCCAAGTGATGCAGCCGATGCAATTGCCATTGGACTTACTCACTTGCGTGCGATAGCAACAGTGTTGCCGAGCAACGTCAAAGTTTCTATAAATTTAAAACCATGATTGGTATAAAAAAACTTTCTCATTTTCATTCCCGTTTTTAGGATTATCGATATCGTTATGTGTATGGTGCATTACATTGATGTTAATGGTTGCGGATTTTTATGAGTTCTTTTTTAACAATGCACTGGCTGGGCCACATCAACTACGAAGAAGGGCTTCGTGTTCAAGAAGAACTTGTGATTCAAAAAATCGCTGGCGATAAAAAAAATTACCTTCTTTTGCTAGAGCATGAACCTGTCTATACCATCGGAAGGACACTTGATACTTCTAGTCTTGGAACAAGTGAATTGCCTCATCCACTACATCGTATCGGACGTGGCGGGCAAGCTACCTATCATGGGCCTGGGCAGCTTGTGGCCTATCCTATTATCGATCTTAATCTTGTTGGACGCGATCTGCATCGTTATTTGCGATTGCTTGAAGAGGCGATCATTCAAACGCTCGTGCTTCATGGTCTTGAAGGTTCTCGACGTGAAGGAATGACAGGTGTTTGGATTAAAGATCGCAAGATTGCCTCACTCGGAGTTGGTGTGAAAAAATGGATTTCCTTTCATGGCCTTGCTCTTAATGTTTGTGGTGATCTTTCAGCTTTTGAAAACATCACTCCCTGTGGTTTGAGTGGTGTTCAGATGACGTCGATGGAGCGAGAACTTAGATTAATAAAACCTCAACAAAAAAATTCTTCATTGAATCCCATGTTTATTGGACAACAGCTGGGTGAAATTTTTGAAAAACTCGTTTTAGGCTAATAAGTAGAGTGCTCTAGATGATACCAATTATTAATGGGATTAAAATTTGAATCTTCAATACTAGCGTTAGGATCGAAGAGCTTTTGAAGAAACGCAAAATATTCAGGTTGTTCATTCTCTATTTCTTCTCGCAAAAAAGGGTGCCTAATACTTGTTCCCAAAAGAAATGTAGAGGCAGTGCAAGCAAAGAATTCTTGAGGATTATAAAAAAGATATTCTTTATGAGGAAAGGAACTTCTGTTTTTTATTAAAGCAAGTTTATCGGAATAACCGTAACATCCGTATTTTTTAGCATCAGTATAAAATCCTATTATTTTTGGAGACATCATTCCCGCAGGAATGTAAATATCATGTATTGCATGCATGAATTCATGCAGTAATGAGTTAGAATACGTAGGGTTATAATTAGAATTTGAGTAATAAACCGTATTTAATTCTATCGACCCAGAAATAGGGAGTGGAGTTTTTAAGGGATGATATCTTGCTCTCCAATCAGTTACTGTCTTGCCCATAGGAGAGATGATCCTGACTGCTGTGATGGGAATATGATGAAGAAGAGCTGATAACGAGGGAGAGAATTCGATAGAATTGATTTGATCAACTTGTTTTTGAAAATTTGTCCTAAGAATTTTTTGATGATTGGGATCATTCAGAAAGATTGTATCGTTAAGGTAAAACCCATCATAATTAAATCCAAAGAGGCTGATTGCATGGAAAGTAAGACTGAAAAAAGGCAAAAAAATAAGTTTCATATTTTGCACTTACAGCGAGTTTGTATAACAGCAAAAATTGATGACTTTTATGAGAGACTCTTAAGAGATATAAAATTCTTTAACAGTTCTTTTCCATGAGTTGTTAAAATCGATTCTGGATGAAATTGAACTCCAAAAATTGGAAGGTCACGATGACTTAGGCCCATGATTTCTTCTTCTGCAGTTCTAGCGGTGATTTCAAGACATTCGGGAAGAGTTGTTCGATCAACGATGAGGCTGTGGTACCGTGTAGCTTGAAAAGGGTTAGGTAGGTTTTTGAAAAGGTCTTTACCGTGATGATGCATTGTTGAAGTTTTTCCATGTAATTGGCGTGGGGCTTGGATCACCTTGCCTCCAAAAACTTCTGCAATGCATTGATGTCCTAGGCAGACTCCAAGGATGGGAATTTTTCCTGCAAAATAACGAATGGCATTACAACTGATACCAGCTTCTTGTGGGTTCCCTGGTCCTGGTGAGATGCAGAGAAAATCGGGTTGGAATACCCCAATCTCATCGAGAGAAATTTTATCGTTTTCAACAACGCGAATGGTGATCTCAAGCTCACCAAAATATTGAACAAGATTGTAAGTAAATGAATCGTAGTTATCAATAAGGAGAAGATTCACAAGAATGAAAATAAAATCTAATACACTAATAAGGCTTTTATATTTTCTGTCTCTCTAAATTTATTTCTTTCCACGTTCAAAGTTAGCGATGGCACGTTTTACTTCGCGATCGACGGCTTTCTTTTTTAAATCATGGCGATGATCGGCAGCGTGTTTTCCTTTGCCTAGGCCGATTTCAACTTTAACACGACCATGACGCCAGTACATTCGGAGTGCAGGGAGAGATCGTCCTTTAACTAAACTGTGAGCAGTGAGCCGTTCGATTTCTGATTTATGGAGCAATAATTTTCGACAACGCTTTGGCTCATGACTCTCGTGGCTTGCTTGTTCGTAAATTTGGATAGTAGCATCGTAAAGAAAAATTTCTTTTTTTTCTACTCGAGCAAAGGCTCCTAATAAGTCAATGCGTCCTTGACGAATCGACTTTACTTCAGTGCCAAGTAACGAAATGCCTGCTTCAATTTTTTCGCTAATTTCGAAATCACGAAAGGCTTTGCGATTGGTGACGATGTCCGTCATAAGTTTAAGTTAAAAGTTGAAGTGATAATCCTAAAAACGTGAATGAAAATAAAAAAATTTTATGCAGTAGTGTCTGTTCTAAAGTTGAGCCGTTCTAATGCCTCGCTAACGGTGCAAGTTAACCACGGCCTCACAACAACCAGTTTTAAATCAGGATCCTTATGCAAACTTTCTCATTTTCATTTTCGCTTTTAGGATAATTTGACTTCGTAAAAAGGTAAAAAATCTTTATTCCGCAAAGCGCAAGAAACTTCAACTGAAAGAGCAATATCGGCAAGACCCATGCGAGTCTCTATTTCAATGAGAGGACGGCTGCCTGCCATAAGTTGACGGACACGTTTACTAACCATGTTTACTAGCAACTGTTTGCTAGGTACGACCTTCATGGCTTGTTCAATATATTGAGAATTCATTTTGTAGATTACAGGTTACAGAGTACAGAAAGAAAAAAGGTAGCTTCTAATTTCAATTCTTGCAATCTGGAACTTGCAATTTGAAACTTTCTGAAAATTTTCTATCATCTGTGATCTCTAGTTAAACCTAAAAACGTGAATGAAAATAAAAAATTTTACGCAATAGTATCTGTTTCAAA
>CAYYAN010000121.1:0-3229 GCA_964469825.1 uncultured Chthoniobacter sp.
AGAACAGATACTATTGCGTAAAATTTTTTATTTTCATTCACGTTTTTAGGATTAAGCTTCGGTGAAAATTTGTATGAAAATTGACAAGAAAAATAATATTGATTCTATAACTCACGGCAACATCTTAAAATAAACCTCGTTTTAATATTTCAACCTTTCAATATTTTAATACTGCCAATGACACATTGGCAGTTATTCACCATGCTTGAAATTTTTGCCATTATTAAATTAAGTCACGATCCTTTGATTAATATTGGGGGAGCCTACTTTCCAGGCTGGTTGATGTGCATGCTCATTGGAATTCTTGGGACGTGGTTCACTGCGATCGTTGCATCACGATTCTATCTCTCTCGTGTTTTCCAACCTCCAGCCCTCATGATTCCAGCATTTTTTGCGGTTATTACACTGGGAACTTGGCTCTTTTATTTTTCTGCTCGATGACTTCTGAAGAAAAAAAAACATCTTCTACTATTCCCGATGCACTCTCTAAGGGTGGAAAAAATAATGAAGCTCCTTTTCAATGGCTCATCACCCCCATTCGTATTGTGATTCTATTGGTAGCGTTTTTAGAGGGATATCTTGTTTGGCATAATATTGAACTTTGTCCCCGCACAGATGATGCAGAAGTTCTTGCCAATACTGTTGGCGTTGCGGCTCAAGTGGGCGGTACGATTACTGAAATTCATGTTGTTGATAACCAAAAAGTCAAGCGCGGTGATCTGATCCTCAAACTTGATGCTCGCCCTTACGAAGCAGAAGCTGCTCGTGCTCGCGCTAAACTCAATCTTGTTCGACTAGAAGTTACCGCTCTCGAAGAACAGATCAAAGCTGCAAAGGCAACCTTACGCGATCGCCAAGCTAAGGCAGCATATGCCATTGCTCACTACGAACGCCTCAAACCTCTTCTTGAAGGAAACTTTGCCTCTGCTGACAAAGTTCAACAGGCTCAATCTGAAGCTGAAAGTAGCGCAGCCTTAGTCAAAGAAGCAGAAGCTGCTGTCGTTCGTGCTGAAAATTTATATGGCGAATATGGTGGAAAAAATACACGTATTGAAGAAGCAGAAGCTGAGCTGAGGAACGCTGAGCTTCGAGTCTCGTATTGCAAAGTTTTTGCATCGTGCGATGGGTATATCACGAACCTTAAAATTGCACCTGGTTCTTATGCTGCCACAGGTGAACAACTCTTTACCATTGTCGACTCTAGTATTTGGTATGTAATGGGCAATTTCCGAGAAATCGATATTCACCGCGTTAAGCCAGGTCAAAGCGCCAAAGTTTTTATTATGGGACGGCGCTTAACTTCTGTTGATGGCATTGTCCAAGGAATAGCGCGCGGCGTTATTCCTTACGTTGGAGCTTCAAAAAATCAAGCAGCAGGTGAAGGTGTCTTATCGGCAGTTCCTCCGACTTTTGACTTTATTCAATTAGCAACACGCTTTCCTGTGCGGATTGTCTTACAATCAAAAGAGCAACCCGAATTTCGTTCAGGTGGCAAAGCAGCTGTAGTCATTGATACACGCACTACCCCTTACAACACAGACTTAAAGTTGCTTCAAGAACCTGAGTCGATTCCTTTTGTGCCACCTCTTCACGATTTCAAATCGATCCAAGAAAATGAGTAGTCCTCCTTCTTTATTAACGCGAGAAAGAACTTCTGCAGCCCTCTGCGCTGCACTTGGAACAGCAGGAACCGTTTTAGTTTTAGAATGTTTCCGCATTCCTAATTCTTATATGTCGTTAAGCTTGGCTTCTACGCTCTCTCTGTTGCCACGACCTTCGCTAGGCCACGTCTTAGCACGCATGGTTGCACTCACTTTGGGAATCATCATGGCTATGATTGTCTTGATTGCATTTCCTCAAGCACCATGGCTCTCTTTCCCTCTTGCAGCCTTTATTCCTGCAGTGGGATATGCCCTTTTTTTTAAGCACTCTGGCCCTGGAAGCGCCTATGCTTTTGGGGCCTATTTTTTGGCATTTTATGTCACCGCTGGCTATTCTTTTGAAAAAACTGATTTTTTCATTCAGGCGCTCAAACTTGAAGCTCAAACGATTATTCCGGTTGTCATGACCTATTTTGCAGCAGTGCTCACTCGAGATAAAATTGCAACACCACACTATGCTACCATTAATCTTGGAAGCATCGTGAGCATTGGTCTGACCGTCTCCATTGCCATCATGTTTGATACAGCTATTAAGACAGATCAAGCAGCACGCCTTGTCATGGCTAGCATTTCTACCATCTGCACATTAGAGCTGGAACAATCAGTAGACCTCTACCTCCAACGAATGCTCGGTTTCTTTCTTGGGACAATTGTAGCCACAGCTTTCCTTGTGGGTGTTGTTGCATTAGCTAATGAAATCACACTCTATCTACTTGCGATAGGTGGTATCTTTGGTCTCTTAGAATGGCTCTCCTGCTATTTCTCAAGTTACACAACTCTTTTCCGAGGTATAACTGCGATGGTCTCTTTTTCTGTTTTAATGATTCCTGCTCCTGATACGACTTTTCATGTCGCCTATGATCGAATCACAACAAGTCTCATCGGATTTTTTACAGCGATTGTCATTTACCTATTAATTCGAGAGTGCGTTAAAGTCACCAAACAATGGATGGTTCCAAGCCTCTCTCCTCCTCCTTTACAAAATTAGTGTCTCATGAAGGATCTGAGCAGCTATACCAAAACTCCTGCGTCTGCCTTGCCCCATCAGTCTTCGCGGCTTTCTCGTCACGAGAGTGATGAAATATCCGGGCTAGAAACAAAAATTTCGACGTAAAAAACCTCAAATTCGCACGCGAATGGTATATAAAAAAATTTCTTCTAAGACGCTCTTCTTGTTCACTCATCAGCTAGCCACCTTGCTTCACGCTGGGATGCCATTACTACCAAGCCTCTTGATGCTACAAGAGCAACAATCTAACAGACACTTCAAAAAAGTCATCTCGCAACTCATCGCCTCTCTGCATGAGGGAAAGAGCTTCAGCTGCTCCTTGAGTGAGTATCCAAGACTCTTTTCAAATGACTATCAGAGTATGGTGATGGCTGGCGAACATGCAGGAATCTTGGGAGACGTCTTGCAACAACTAGCAGTGCTGCAAGAGAAACGCCAACAGCTTCATCAAAAGTTGTTTTCCATTCTTCTTTATCCCATTATCGTTTTGATAGCAGCTTTCGTGATTATAGGTCTGTTACTTTTTTTTGTCGTTCCAAGGTTTGAAACCATTTTTTCA
>CAYYAN010000121.1:3239-5544 GCA_964469825.1 uncultured Chthoniobacter sp.
TAAAGAGCTACCAACGCTGACTCAAATCATCTTAAACTTGAATCATGGTATCATCAACCATCCTTACTTGGTAATCATTGCAGGAATAACATTGCTAGCAGGAATTTCTTTTTTCTCAAAAACAGCTTTAGGCTGTTTATGGAGAGATCGGATGTTATTAAAAACTCCTTATGTTCAAGATCTCTTTCAAAAAAATATTTTAGCTCGCTTTACAAGGACAGTCGGAACACTCCTCACTCATGGCGTCCCCTTACTCCAAGCATTAGAACTTGGAAAAGAAACTACAGGCTCTCATTCTGTTGATCAGATTTTTAAAAATGTTCATACCAACATAGAAAATGGAAACTCAATGGCTTCTTCCTTGAGTCAACATTCCTTTTTTCCTCCTATGGTCATTAACATGATGGAAGTCGGAGAAGCGACTGGCCAACTCCCAAAAATGTTGCTCAATCTGGCTGACTTTTATGAAGGAGAAATTGAAATAGCGACAAAAAATTTTCTCGCCATCTTAGAACCCACTATCATCCTTGGATTAGCGCTTTTGATCGGCACTATCATTGTGGCTCTCTTCCTACCACTCGCAAGCATGATGGGAGAGATAGGAAGTTAGAGGATGTCTTGAAAAAGCTAAAATTGTGCATTGCGGCGTCGCTGTGATGCTTGCCTTCGTCGAGTATTACTTAAAAAGTGATCTAATCACAATCTGCGACCAGCTTTCAAATTCATCAATACGCTGTTGTAATTCTTCGTGAGAAAAAAAACCAAGCTCTGCAATTGCTTCCTCACGAGCCGAGACCTCATCACATAAAAGCTCACATTGATGCACAACGCCAAGATGAACTTCTCCTACTGGATTCGAATCATCGTTGAGTAGCGCGAGTGGTTTGATCTGATTAAAATGAAAAGAAGCGGGAAGGTTTAATTCCTCTTCCAACTCACGCAATAAAGCCCGCTGATAAGCAGCAGCATCAAAATCTTTTCCCAAACCATCTTCATCATTAATATGGCCACCAATTCCAAGAGAACGCTTTTTTAATAAGCGTGTTTCGCCAGAACCACTCCCACGTCGATATTGCAACACACGACGACCACATGTTACCACAATATAAGGAATAAGCTGCTTCAAGGAAGGGTCTTCTTCTGCTTCGGAGCGAGCAACAAAGGAATGATTGGCTGGATCTAAAAAAATGGGAAGATAGCGCTCTATCTCACTACTTAGGCCTTGAAAAGAGCCAAGAGAGTCGAAGAGCGAGCGAGAAACAACGAGAACTTTTTCTTGAGAAGACATATATTAATAGAAACTATTTATTAAATTTTCGACGCAATTCAGATTGCGAAAGTTGGATCATGGTTGGTTTCCCCGAAGGAGTCGAGTAAGGAAGTGAACAATGTAAAAGATCACTCACAAGCATCACAGCTGCTTCTTTGCTCTCTGGCAACTTTTTTGCCTGAGCTACCATGCCACTCACGGAACGCGCTAAGGTCTCTTCAACAGCTAGCACTCCTTTTCTTTCTTTCAGAAAACTTTTAGATTCCTCTTGTTGAAAATCATGAATGAGTTGTTGCAGCAAGGTGCTCACTGGCACTTGAGCTGCAATGACAGGAATGGCATCGACCTTGAGACTCTGAGAACTCGATCTGTTTTTCTCTTCTCCAAAAAGTTCCACTTCAACGCCAGCTTTTTCTAAAAGTTCTTGATGAGCCATGATCCATGAGGCTTCAGCAGGAGAACATTCTACAACTTGGGGCAACAAGAGCTGTTGACGTTGCAAGGCTCCTCCTAAGAGTGTCTGATAAAGTGCATCGTAAGTAATTCGTTCAAGCGCTCCATGAATGTCCAACAAAACAAGCCCCTCTTCTTCTTCCAACAATAAATAACGTTGAGCAAAAGTACCAATGTAGCGAAAAGGAGTACTAGCTTTGGGGTGATTGAAATCAGGGGTTAAAGTACCGTTACAATGTAGTAATTCTTGAGATGGGTTAATTTCTTCTTTTACTGCGATGTCAACACCTTCTAGCGACATTTTTTTTACAGTCTCTTGTTGGTCCTGAAATTTTACTTCTCGAAAAACTGGAGGCACTCGATCACACTCTATTTTTTCTTCCACAAGCGAACTGTTTTCAGAAAAAAGTAGTGCCGATGGATATTCCCTTCGTTGCACACTGTAAGACCGAGCAATCTCTTGCAGTGGAGGAATACCTGTCGCAGCTTGTTCGAAATTTCCCATCACACTCGCAGCAGCTCTTAAAGCAGCTGCTTTGACTTTTGCTGGCTCTTGAAAACGAACCTCTCGATTCTCTGGAT
>CAYYAN010000122.1:0-5530 GCA_964469825.1 uncultured Chthoniobacter sp.
TCAACGTTATATTCGAAACCTGCCTTGCCCCATCAGCCTTCGCGACTTTCTCGTCACGAGAGTGATGAAATATCCGGGTTAAACCTTCCTCAACTGAATCGAGTCTATATGTTCTTCATTTTCAATCACGTCACTCATGACAATCAGGTGATTTCCTTTTTTTAGGAGTGATTTTTTGAGGAGAAGTTTTTCAACTTCACGTACAGCCTCTTCTTGAGGTTCTTGTAATGATTGAACAATCGGGTAGGTTCCCCAGTTAAGGATAAGTTGACGTGCCACAATGTCAGAAGTGGTGATGGCAAAAACGGGGGCCATTTCAGGGCGAAGCTGACTCGTATAATCAACCATGAAGCCATGACGGGTAAAGACAGCAAGTCCTGAGCTTGGCAGAGAATTGGCCAGAGCAACTCCTGAACGTGCTGTTTTTTGGCGAGCATTTTCGTTCTCTGTTTGTTTCGCATAGGAGGCATGCCCGCTACGTTCAATACGACGAGCAACACGGTCCATGACACGAACACACTCTACTGGATATTTTCCAACGGTACTTTCACCACTCAGCATGATCGCATCAGCTTGTTCAAAAACAGCATTGGCGACATCCGTAATTTCTGCGCGGGTTGGTACAGGGTTTTCAATCATTGATTCCAATAAATGAGTTGCCACAATCACTGGACGGCCCAATTGGATTGCTTTTTTCATGATGCGCCGTTGGATGATCGGAAGTTCTTCCATAGGACATTCGATTCCAAGGTCACCGCGAGCAATCATGACAGAATCAGTTGCTTCAATAATTTCATTAATGAATTTGACAGCACATTGATCTTCAATTTTTGCAATGACTCGTGCTGTACCACCATGCTCTGCAATCACTCGCTTCAATTCTAAAATATCAGAAGCTTCACGACAGAAACTAAGTGCAATGAAATCAACTCCGAGTTCGCAGCCTACAGCAACATCAGCGAGATCTTTTTCGGTGAGGGGAGGAAGATTAACTTTAACCCCAGGAAGGTTAATATGTCGGCGAGAGCCTAATGGACCTGGTGTAAGAACTTCACAGCGAATAAGATTGTTTTTTTTGCTCAGTACCTTGAGGTGAAGAACACCATTATCAACAAGCATGACATCACCTTCGGAAATATCATCAATTAAGCCGTCGTAATTAACATCAACCGAATATTGTTCTTCGCTCTTAGCACCGCGAACGGTAAATTCTAAAATATCACCAATTTTAAGCTGTAATTTTGAAGGGAGATCACCTGTACGAACGGCAGGGCCTTGCGTATCCATCAGGATTCCAATAATGAGATCAAGTTCTTCTGCAATTTTACGAATCGTAGGTACAATATTACGAACCCAATCATGTTGGGCATGGCTCATGTTTAGACGGAAAATATTTGTGCCTGCCAACATCATCTCACGAAGGCGTTCAGGAGTTTCACTAGCTGGACCAAGGGTTGCGATGATACGGGTTTTACGAAGAGGAAGAGAATTCACAGAGATAGAAGGGATAGAAAGGATGAGTAAAAATTAAATTTAAAATGTTAGTTCTTAAAAATTAAAGTGCCATAGTTGAAATAATTTGTGTTTGATTTAATAAATTTTTTATTCCTTGTATCCCTGTAAATCTCTTTTTTACCGATCGCATTCCCCAAAAACAAAGTCGAGGCTTCCAATGATAGCGACCACGTCTGAAACCATGCAGCCAGGTAACATTTTTTGAAGAATACTACAATTGATGAATGAAGGACCACGAATCTTGAGCCGGTAAGGAGATCCACCGCCTTTGCTGTAAATGTAGAAACCCAGTTCACCTTTTGGATTTTCAGCACCAAAATAGACTTCCCCTGGAGGAGCATCAATACCCTGTGTATTAACAATAAAATGGTGAATCAGTTCCTCCATTTTTTCTAAGACGGCTTCTTTGTGTGGAGGAATATTTTTAGGATCCTCTACATTAATAGGACCAGAAGGCAGTGAGTTGATTGCTTGTTCTAAGATACGAACACTTTGACGCATCTCTTCCATACGAACAAGGTAACGATCATAAACATCACCAACGCTTCCTATAGGGATTTCAAAATCGTAACGAGAGTAGTCAAGATAAGGATTAGCACGTCGAAGATCATGTGCAATACCAGAACCACGAAGATTAGGTCCTGTCAAAGCATAACCGATAGCTGTTTCTTGAGAAATAATTCCAAGATCACGAGTTCGATCCACAAAAATGCGATTTCGTGTAAGAAGGTTGCTGATTTCTTCGAGAACAGGTTTAAAGTTTTTTAAAAATTCTTTGAGCTGAGGAGCAAATTGTTCTGGAAGGTCGCGAACTTGTCCTCCAATTCGAGTATAACTTGTCGTAAAGCGAGCTCCGGTCAAGAGTTCGCAGAGATTATAGATTTTTTCGCGCTCTGCAAATGTATACATGAAAACTGAGATTGCTCCGATGTCCATGCTTGCAGCTCCAAGACCTAGCAGGTGAGCAGAAATACGTGCCAGTTCACAACAAATCACACGAATAGTTTGGCCGCGAGGAGGAACTTCCCATCCCATCAATTTTTCCACTGCAAGAGCATAGGCAACATTGTTAGCAAGGGGAGCTAAGTAGTCGAGTCGATCCGTATAAGGAACAAATTGGTTGTACTGCATATTTTCAGCAATCTTCTCATCTCCGCGATGAAGATAACCGATATGAGTTGTGACGTTGGTGATGATTTCTCCGTCGAGTTCCAATTCAAGCCGAAGAACGCCATGAGTTGCTGGGTGAGAAGGGCCCATGTTTAGCGTCATTTTTTCACCCAACATATCATGACTTTCTTCTAACCCTTGAAGCGTGCGGGAAAGAGTGTCGGGTTGCTCAAAAACTAGGGACGTCGTACTCATAGAAAGATAATAAAAGAGGCCTCACAGGATAGAAGAGAAAAAAAAGTTTGTCAGCTCTCTTTTGTAGTACATAGAGCGAAACCTATTGAACTTTAACCTACTCTACTTGAAATTTTTCATAGTGGGGGCACCTGGATTCGAACCAGGAACCAACCAGTTATGAGCCGGCTGCTCTAACCGTTGAGCTATGCCCCCCAAAAAAAGTCGAAGCAAAGTTAAAGTAAATCATATCAATTATTGTTATGACAAGATCTACTTCATAAAAATTTTGCTCTCTTGCAGCAAAAATCAAAACTTCAACTTTAAACTTCTATAGGTCGACCAATTGCTATGGTCATTTTTTCTTCTAACGCTTCCTCTTCTTCCAAGCTTGTGAGAGGAGCAAAGCGATCAGAGCGGAATCCGAGTTCTTCGGCGGTTGCCTCATCCATATAGGGGTCAAGATCATTGATGATTTCTTCAAGAAGGAGACGATAACTGATTCCTGGGTCAGTTGCACCTGTTTTTGTTCTTCCTATCGAACATTCACGAACAGTGTAGATCTCTCCTTTCTTTGGGAGTTCTCGATATAACTTCCGATGAAGTGGCTCAAATGTATCGTTAATACAAACAATTTTTTCTCCGGTATCAAACATAAAAAGGCTGAAGCTTTATACCATTTGTGTGCGAGTTAAAATCAAACGCGAATGGTATATGACCAAAACAACATAACAAAAAGCAAAATAAATAACATGCAAAACTTCCTGTAGCTTTCAGCTTTCAGGCTGCGGCGCTGTGCAGTGCTATTATTTTCCCAAATATCCATCTCGAATTTTAGGATGATTGAGAAGTTCTGTAGCTGTTCCTGAAAGTGTGATTTGGCCAAGCTCTAGCAAATAGGCATGATCAGCATAACGGAGTGCTAAGTTGGCATTTTGTTCTACTAGGAGAATAGAAATTCCTGCTGCATGAATGGCCTGAAGAATTTTAAAAACTTCTTGAACTAAAATAGGGGAGAGTCCCATCGAAGGTTCATCTAAAAGAAGAAGACGGGGACGAGTCATTAGTGCACGTGCGACTGCCAACATTTGCTGTTCACCTCCTGACAAGGTTCCTGCTATTTGTGTTGCTCTTTCTTCAAGGCGAGGAAAAAGATGATACATCCTCACTAAATCTTGTTTAAAGACTTTGCTGCTACGTGTATTCCAAGCACCCAATTTCAAATTTTCTAACACGGTAAGATTGCCAAAAATGCTTCGACCTTCGGGAACAAGATTTAAGCCACGATGCACTCGTTGTTCAGGAGGAATGAGGTCAATACAGTTCCCTTCAAAAAAAATAGTTCCACGTGTCGGAAGCTCTCCTGCAATAGCTCGGAGCGCCGATGACTTTCCAGCTCCATTTGCCCCAATCAAAGCAACAAAGCCGCCAGATGGGATTTCTAAGGAAATGCCACGCACAGCGTGAACCTCACCGTAGGAGACTTCTAAATTGGAAACTGATAAAGATAAACTCATAAATTTTCCTTCCCTAAATAAGCTTCAATCACACGTGGATTGTTTTTAATTTCACTCGGCGATCCTTCTGCAATAAGTGAACCAAAGTCAAGGACGAGAAGACGAGAACATAACTCCGTGACAAAACCCATATGATGTTCAATGAGGATGAAAGTAGAGGAAAATTCACGTTGTACCCAACGCAAGAGATCTAGGATTTGTGCCATCTCATGCTCATTCATTCCTGCGACCGGTTCATCGAGCAGGAGAAGTTTAGGGTTGAGTGCTAAAGCACGCGCAATTTCTAAGCGCCTCTGAAAACCATAAGGAAGGCTTCCTGCAGGCTGTTGACTCATATGAACCATGCCTAACATGTCCAGCAATTCAAGAGCTTTTTTGTTAGAAGCTTTTTCTTGGTTGCGCGCAAAAGGTGTCCGTAAGAGTGCTCCAAGTGGAGTGTAGTTCAAACGTGAGTCATAAGCGATCCTGACATTTTCCAAAACACTCAATTGTTTGAAGAGACGAATATTTTGAAAGGTGCGTGCAATTCCAAGACGCGCAATGGCAGCTGGAGAGCTAGTGTGAATTGGTTTTTCTTGCCAAAAAATAGTGCCGCTAGTCGGCTGATAAAAACCAGTGAGCAAGTTGAAAAGCGTTGTTTTTCCAGCACCATTAGGGCCGATGATTCCAAGGCATTCTTGTGGCTGAACATAGAATGAGAGACCAGCTAAACTTTGACGCCCGCCAAAACTTTTAGTGAGGTTAGTTGTTTTTAAAATGGAAGAAGAAGGCATCAGTGTGATGAAGTTGAAGGATTGGCACTAGGTTTAAGCCAAGAAAATTCTCGATATCCCATCATTCCCTTTGGTCGGAAGATCATAAGCAGAACAAGAACCAGTGGCATGATGACCATTCTCCAAACTCCTAGCGGTTGAAGAAGCTGATTGAGACTAGTAAAAATTCCCGCTCCCAAAAAAGATCCCGAGAGAGAAGCAACGCCTCCAAGGTAAACCATCACCAAAATATCGGTTGATTTTAAAATGTCAAAAGAGCTCGGGTTAATAAACTGAATTTGATGAGCAAAAAGAGCTCCAGCAACTCCTGCAAAGAAGGAGGAGACAATAAAAGCAATCATTTTTGCCCTTCGTGTTGATACCCCCATGGCCTCTGCCGCA
>CAYYAN010000123.1:0-5519 GCA_964469825.1 uncultured Chthoniobacter sp.
CTTCCAATTTTTAGTAGGCTGGCGAACAGCTCGGACACAAGATCTGGAGCGCCTTGAGGGAATAATCCTAAAAACGTGAATGAAAATAAAAAATTTTACGCAATAGTGTCTGTTCTAAAGTCGAATTTTATCTCAAGAAAATCTCATTTGCTTTACTTGAAATCAGATATTGCAATAGGCAGGACTGACCCCTATGCCCTCCAAATTTTTTTATCTTTATGAAAAATATTACTCGAATTATTGCTCTTCTTTTTCTTGTTGCAGCTACTGTTAAAGCTGAACCGTGGTATGAAGCTTGGAATCCCTGGAATACCAATCCAACACGACAAGAAGTCTGTGATTATATAAACTATAAATTAAAAGGGCATTTTGACAGGCAATATGAACTTCGTGCCGGATTAATCAAAAAAAATATCCAAGGGCCACTTCTTTCACAACGGTGTTGACGGATTCTGGGGATAGGCAGGATCAAAAGGAATACCGTTCGAAAAACATCTTTGACCTTGTTGATCAAGCGGTGAATGATGATATTTATTCTCCGAAGAGCGAGCTCGACGGAGTGCCCGTTCATCGTAATTTTTCTTGTTTTTTAGACCAGGATCGACCATTAGTGTTTGTCGCAATAGACGATTTTGGCGCTGCGATTAAATTTTCTCCTGCTAACCATGACAACAATGTGTTAGGAGCTCCCTGTACGGCAATATTGGGTGACCCGAAAACTGGATCGCAACGAGATACTTTCGGCTGGGCTTATGCGACAAGCTATCTTAAAGATTGGTATGTAGAGCTTCCAACCAATCCAACGCGACAAGAGGTTTGTGATTATATTAACGATAAATTAAAAGGACATTTTGATAGTCAATTTGAAACCCTTGCTCAAGCGATCAAGGATAGGTATCCCCAATATCACGCGTTGTAACACGATGTATGGTGAAGATCTTAGGTCTTGCAGCGATAAGGATGGGTATATTTGCGGAGTAACTATAGCGAGCTTTATCAAGCGAACGATATTTGATATTGCTGATGAAGCAGTGAACGATATTTATTCTCCGAACAACAAGATTTACTACAACTTACCAGCTCATTATAGTTATTCTTTTTTAATACAGCATAATCCTGAATTTGTAGCCCTTGGTGTTCCATCACGGCCCCATGAGTCGGACGCTTCTATTAAATTTTCTCCAGCTGATGTTGAAGATAGTAAGTTGGGTATTTCTGTTGCTGCAATCCTGAGTCATCCAGAAACTGCTCAACAACGTGATACCTACGGTTGGACCTATGTGATAGGATATGAGAAGAGAGAACTAGCAAAGTAAGGAATGCATCATCGGAAAATCCTTTGAAGCAGTTGCATTAGGTACTTTTAAAATACAGTATCAAAGACGAGGAGCATCCTGCTACCAAAGCCAATCGCAATATCATCAAGGCTCATCTTAGGCAACTCGTGCAGCGAGGTTATCTCAAGTCTCACAGGCAAGGGAAAGGAACGCGTTATACGGTGAGATAAAATTTCAAGCTCATCTTCATTTTCTAATCAGTTCGTTTAGGGGAAATTTGGGGAACGGAAAAAGAAGATTTTTGTCTTGAGCGATTTTGAGTTGAAATTCTGGGTATTTAACCCGAATATTTCACCCCTCTCTACTGCGAAAGCCGGGAAAGCAGATGGATGCTGCGTTAGACTTGAATTTTTATCAGGACAGTATGTACTCATACAGCCCTGATAAAAATCCTTCGTCTGCCTTGTCCCATCAGCCTTCGCAGCTTTCTCGTCACGAGAGTGATGAAATATCCGGGTTAACGATCACGATTTTCTATGTGTATGACTCGAGGAATATTCTCTACCCGCTCTGGATTTCTTCTTTGCTCTGCAGCTGCAACGCTTGCTGCCGGATGTCCTAAGTCTTGGGCTCTGTCAGGATGAACTCCTCCTCTTCGAGTTCCTGTATTAAAAGAAGCTGTTCCTGGAGTAGCAGCAAGAATTCTATTTCTTACGTTAAGCGGGAGGGCGTGATGCTCGCGTGCAACAGAAATAGGAGCGCCTTCAAAGTCTCCAACTTCAGCGGGAGATTGAGAAGTGCTCGTTGGCGAGTTGCTCGCACTGCTGATCGTTTCACGTGTTGTAGCCGTAGAGGCACTTCGAGTCGGGGTGGGGATGTTGGTTGGTGAAAAATTATTGGGTGAGATTGGCGAAGGAGTGCTCCGTAGTGATGGAGGTGAAGTGTCCATAAGAATTAGTTTGTAATCGTTATTTTTGCTCTATCATTGCCTTGTTATCAAATTTGAATTAAACTAAACAATTTCCATGATTCCGATTAAAACAGCTACTGAAATTCAAAAGATGCGTCTTGCCGGTCAGGCTGCTGCAAAAGTTTTAGATCACCTGGCATCGTTGGTAGAACCAGGAAGAACGACAGGTGAGATTGATCGTGCAGCAGGGGAGATGATTGTCAAACTTGGCGGAAAGAGTGCTTTTTTAGGATATCATCGTTTTCCTGGACAAACCTGTATTTCGGTTAATGAAGAAGTCGTTCATGGTATCGGAGGCACGCGGCGTCTTGCCTACGGTGACATTGTTTCTATTGATGTGGGTGTGATGCTTAATGGTTGGATTGGCGATACAGCTCGAACAATTTTATGTGGTCTTGTTGATCCTCAGGTAGAACGGCTCTGCAAGGCAACGCAAGCCATGTTGATGAGTGCGATAACATTTGCAACAGCAGGCCGGCGTCTGGGCGATTTATCAGCACATGTTGAAGAACAGGCCTTGAAACAAGGTTTCAGCGTTGTCAAAGAATTTGTTGGACATGGTGTCGGACGACAATTACATGAAGAGCCTCAGATTCCCAATTTTGGGCGTCGTGGAACAGGCCCAAAGCTCAAGGCGGGAATGACTCTTGCTATTGAACCGATGATTAATCTTGGTAGCTCAGAGGTCAAAGTTTTAGCTGACAAATGGACCGTTGTGACTGCTGATGGAAAGCCTTCGGCTCACTTCGAACATACGGTCTTGGTGACAGAGGGAGAGCCAGAAATTTTAACTAGTGTATTGTAAATTCTGCTGCTGCTGCGAAGATCTGCGTTGCGCGTTGCTATTCGCGTTGTGGGGTGTTCACTGGAGGGTGTCCAAAATTGTTGCAATAAAATCCTTCTCGTTTCTAATTTAAAAAACGTTTTAGACAGCAATGTTTTGAAAATGAAATTTGATTTTTTTGGAGAGAGGAAGTAATTGTACAAAAGGGTTGGAAGCTTTTCATCTCTACAAGCTCATGTTTGCTAGCATTGAAGATGGTTGCTGGGGAAATTTATTTTTGAGGGCGTGCGCTAACTATAGACTCAGCTGCTGTGTGTCGTTGCAATTACTTGATTTTCTTACCTACATCAGGCTCCGTGATTTCTTGCGACAAATTGCCTTGAAATACTGCTTGGATTGGCATGAGTTAAAAAATTTTCAAAATAACTAAAAATTTTACTAGCCTAGACGGACTTCTTCTGTCATATTCATCAGCCCTCTTGAAAAGTAAATTCATTTCAATTGATGATCTTTTTTTTCAGGAGCTATCTCTCCCGCATTATTACTAACGTCCCTTCTTTTTTTCATGAAAGTCCGAGCTTCTGTTAAACGCCTTTGCGAAACATGCAAGGTTGTGCGTCGCAAAAATGTTGTGCGCATCGTCTGCAAAAATCCTCGTCATAAACAACGGCAGGGCTAACTTTTTTATTAACCTTATCCCCGCGAAGGCGGGAAATAACGACAACTCATATTTATGCCACGACTCCTCGGTATTGAAATTCCAGGCGACAAGCGGATCGAAGCTTCCCTTGTTTACATTTATGGTATTGGCCCTAAAACAGCCAAGCGCGTTCTAGAGCGAGCGAATATTAATCCTGATCTTCGCGCCAAGACACTAACTCCAGAGCAAATTGGTTTGATTATTCATGCCATTACTGATGAAAAAGTGATGATTGAAGGTGACCTTCGCCGTGAATTGCAAGGGAATCTCAAACGACTACAGGCCATTAACTGTTACCGTGGTATTCGTCACCGCCGAGGATTGCCCGTGCGCGGTCAACGTACACAAACAAACGCTCGTACCCGTAAAGGTCCGCGCAAGACTGTTGGTGTAGCTCGTGCTAAAGATTAAGATAAGGGTTCAAATTATTATTTTCCATGTCAGAAGAAACACAAACACCTGATCAAGTCGTCTCAACTCCTGAAGTTGCTGATGCTCCAAAAAAATCGTCTAAAGCTCCTGAAGTTTCTGTTGAAGGAACTTCGGAAGTTTCTGTTGAAAAAGCTCCTAAAGCTAAAAAAGCTGCCAAGGCTAAAAAAACAGAAGAAGCTGCTGCTGTCGCTGCTCCAGCTGTCAGTTTTAATCTAGATGATCCTATTGAGCCTCCTAAAATTATTAAAGCAAAAGGAAGTAAAAATATTTCTCATGGAATCGCTCATGTTCAGGCTACCTTTAATAATACAATTGTTTCTATTACAGATCTTCGCGGTGCTGTCTTAGGATGGTCAAGTGCTGGCAAGATGAATTTTAAAGGATCTCGCAAAAGCACCGCCTATGCAGCTCAGATGGTTGCTCAAGATGCTTGTCGTCAAGCGATGGGACATGGTCTCAAGGAAGTGGAAGTCCGAATTAAAGGACCTGGTTCAGGTCGCGAGTCAGCGGTGCGCGCAATGCAGGCTATTGGACTTGAAATTAACATCATTCGCGATGTAACGCCTGTTCCTCATAATGGATGCCGTCCTCCAAAGCAACGTCGCGTCTAATTTTATTTATTACACTGATTATCACTTACAATTTTTATGGCTCGTTACACAGGACCCAAAACTAAAGTCAGTCGTCGCCTCGGAGTTCTTCTTGGCGGATCTCCTCGTTCTTTTGAAAACAAAAGTTATCCTCCTGGCATGCATGGCCCAAAAGGAGCTCGTCGCAAACTTTCTGATTATGCAACAGCAATGGCTGAAAAAAAGAAATTGCGTTTTCAATATGGCGTTCTCGAGCGTCAATTTCAACGTTATTTTGAAACTGCCTCTCGTCAACGTGGTGTAACTGGTTTACTCTTGCTTCAATTATTAGAGACTCGATAATATTGTTTATCGAATGGGTTTTGCAAAAACACGCCAAGGTGCACGTCAGCTTGTTTCTCACGGGCATGTTTTACTGAATGGACGTAAGACAGATATTTCTTCTGCTAATCTTAAGGTTGGAGATGTTATAACGATTAAAGAAAAGCAAGAATCGCGTCGCCTCGTGCAGCGTGGTCTCGAGCAGACTCAAATCGTCGAGCCTCCAGCTTGGCTCGAAGTTGATAAAGAAACATTGGTTGGAAAAGTTCTTAGCATTCCAACACGTGAGGAGATTAATCCAGTGGTGAACGAACAGCTGGTTGTTGAGCTCTACTCCCGCTAAAAACTGCATCATTAATTCTACTGAGGCTGCGAATTACGGCGTTGCTGTGGCGCTCGCTTCATCGATTATTTCCATGCACACTCACCCTGCTGTAGGGTGTAG
>CAYYAN010000124.1:0-1521 GCA_964469825.1 uncultured Chthoniobacter sp.
GACAGGACTATTCACATCAGAAGTAGAGTTTCGAAAGAAGTCCATTTTTGATGGCTCATGATAAAGACAGATACTGCCAGGACAATGACCAGGAACTTCAAAAACATCAAAAAGAGCTCCCAAAATATTTTGTTGCTTTGATTCGTGAAGATAAGTAGTTGCTTTGACTGGTTCAATTTCGATAGGAAGACCAAATCTTTTATTAAGCAGCTTGTCAGCTAGATGCATGAGGACACTACATTTTTTCTCTCGAACAATTCTTGCAGCATCCATAACATGATCAAAATGGCTATGCGTCAAGAGAAGATAATCAATAGGAATTTCACGAAAACAGTCAGCACTCCCTTCTGGCGCATCAATTAAGAGATTTCCTTGGGGCAATGTCACTAAATAAGCATGGGTTTCTACAGGTCCACCAGTAAATCGACTAAAAGAAAATTCATATTTCATGAAGGAGAGATTTGCTTTTGCATCTTAGTTCTGCAAGATTTTTATTTAACATGTTTTCTCAGTCTCTTAAAAAATTTTTCTCTTTGCTGTTGCTACTAGTTGCCTCCTTACATGCAACTCCAATTCCAAAAACAGGCTCATCTTCGACCGTTACTCCTGCTCCTTCTCCATCACCAGCACCCGCGGTTATGGAACCGATTGCAGCAACCGTAGGACGTATTTTAGAACAAGGCCATTTTTTAAGATTGCCTCTCAATGATCCCAACCCTCCACACGCTCCAGAGACTCCTGCGCTCAGCATGACAGGGCGTGTCATGAAAAATTACTTGCAAATTCTCGATTATAACCATCTCTATTTCACTCAAGGTGACATTGATGAATTTGAACAAAAATATGGACCAACTCTAAGCACCGATGTTTTGAGAGGTGATCTCTCTGCTCCTAGAGCCATCTATGATCGTTTTCGACAACGGGTTGAAGATCGCGTCTCAAAAGTTAAAGCCTTAACGTCCAAAAAATATGAGTTCTCAAGCAATCGTACCATTGAACTCAATCGACAAAAAGCTCCTTGGCCTAAAAATGAAGCAGAAGCAGATCAACTTTGGCATGACAGAATTAAAGCCGAGTTACTGCAAGAACGCCTCAACAAACATGCTACTGATTCTCCCGCGAAGATCGTTTCGCATCGTTATCAGCAAATGTTAAAATTACTTCACGAACAAACAGACGAAGAAGTGATCAAAACATTTCTCGTTGCTCTTTCGGAAAGTTATGATCCTCACTCCGAATACATGAGTCCTTCTGATATGGAAAATTTCAACATCCAAATGAGACTCTCTCTTGTTGGCATTGGAGCACTTCTACGTCCCGATGATGGCTATACTCGCATTGTTGAAATCATGCCGGGAGGACCAGCTGATAAAGATGGCAGACTCAAAGCTAATGATCGTATTGCCGCTGTTGCCCAAGGCAATGGCCCTTTTGAAGATATCATTGATCTGCGCATTGATAGTCTGGCTTTGTTTTTGTAATAACTCATTAATCGAAGCATACAACTTGAGTTCCATGTGA
>CAYYAN010000124.1:1531-5514 GCA_964469825.1 uncultured Chthoniobacter sp.
AAAGGAACAACTGTTCGATTACAAGTGATCCCTGCACATGCTACAGACCCTTCTAAACGAGTCATCATTACCCTCACACGCGATGAGGTTAAGTTAAAAGAATCGGAAGTCAAAGCGGAAGTTATTGATGTTCCAGAAAAAAATCAAGGAGTAGATTCTTTAAAAAGATTTGGCTGGTTGACCATTCCCAGTTTCTATTCTGAAATGGACAAACACGGAAGCGAGGATGCTAAGAGCACGACCAAAGATGTACGTCGTCTTTTGACGCGTTTGAAAAAAGAAAATATCCAAGGCCTCGTTATTGATTTACGCCGTAATGGTGGCGGTTCACTCGAAGAAGTTATTAACCTTACTGGACTCTTCATTGGCCCTGGTCCTGTTGTCCAAGTCAAAGATTCAAGCGGAAAGATTACCGTCTCTGCTAATAATGAAGAGGCTCGCCTATATGATGGTCCTATGGTTGTTCTCATCGATCGCCTCAGTGCCTCTGCCAGTGAAATTTTTGCAGCAGCCCTTCAAGATTATCACCGTGCTGTTATTGTTGGTGATAAACAGAGCTTTGGAAAAGGAACAGTACAGACATTGCTTGATGTCGGTCGCTTTCTACCTCCCTCTCTTTTTGGAGGAAATCAAAAAGCAGGCTCGATGAAGCTAACCATTCAAAAATTTTATCGCGTCTCTGGTGGATCGACACAATACCATGGAGTATCTTCTGACATTCAACTTCCTTCATTGACGGATAATCCAGAGATTGGTGAAGGGATGCTCCCCAATCCTCTTGTCTACGATGAAGTCGCTCCCTTAAAAATAACGACCTCTTCTCCAGACATGCTCTTCATCGAGCCCCTCAAGCAGCGTTCAGCCGATCGCATTAAAAAAGACCTTGAATTTCATTATATTTCCAAAAACATGAACAAATTGAGCGAGAAACTCAAATTAAACACACTCTCACTCAACAAAGAAGTCCGGCAAAAAGAACTTAAGGATGAAAAGAAAGAGATCGCTCAACATAAAGCAGAGCGTCGCCTCTGCGTTCAACCAGCGCTCTTTGAATATGAAGTTACCTTAGATAACGTTGATCAACCAACTTTGTCGAAATTTATTCCTAAGAAAAAACCAGGGAAAGACTCCAAAGATAAAAAAATTTCCTCAGACGATATGGATGATGACGGAGACGATAGTGAAGATGACCCTAATTTTGTAGATCCAGAAAAGCGCGAGGCTCTTTCCATCCTCAACGATTTGAGCAGGCTACAAGCGGCTTCAAAAGCGCCTCCTGTCGCTGAAAGCATTTCTCATTAGAAAAAGAAGAAATTTTTCAATCATTTTCAAAAAAGAGATTGAGAGCAAAATGATAAGATGATTAAGTTTAAGAAGATAAAAAATCTCTTGAACTTATGAATGCTGATACTCCGCCACCTAATGCTGAAGAAGGATCTACCTCTGCTCCTTTGGAAAAGCTTCCAAAACTCAATCTGCCTCCCAAGCCGGTCCTTTCATCAACAACGATCACGGAAATACCTTCGGTCACATTATCGGCTGCAGCTCCAGCAGCTCCAGCTCCAGTCACTCGAGTACCAGAAGCTCCGACTATAGTGACACCCTCAACAAAAACACCTCCTCCTCCACCGGTTATTAATTCTACAAAAAAAACAGAAATGACAGATGCTCCTGCTTCTAATAAAAAACGAGCAACCTTAAGCCTCCCCCTGGCTCTGTTTGCCTTTGTAGTCGCTCTGCTAGGACTTATCGTACAGATTTTCTCTTTCTTACATCTTTTTTAAATCACACCTGTTATGCTTCGTCCCCTCATAAGATCGCTCCTCCTTGTTGCAGCTATCACTTCCCCTCTCTTTGGCCAAGAGAAGAACTCAGCAGCTGAATCTAATACCATGGCTAATTGTAGAGTCTGCCCAAAAAATTTATTTTTTTGAAAAACTCTAATTCATGCATTCTCTCATTACTTTATTCCTTCTCTTCGCTGCTATCACCGCTCCTCTCTTCGGCCAAGAGAGCAATTCAACGCCTGAATCCCACACGCTGCCACTCGTTCACGAGTATGCTGATTTTTTAAAAGCGACAAAAGAAGTTATCACGGCTCAGGATCTCTACGATCCTGCAATGAGCGATCAGATTACTCAGGTCATTGCAGCTGATGACATCGATTATGTTGTAGCCTCAGATCAAGAAGACCAGCCAATGCATCACCTCACGGAGGCTGATCTCACCTGCTACAACAGCTGGAAAGATGCTTCTTCCCATCTTCAAAGAACTTTATCGCCGCTGATGATGTTTGGAAGAGAAACTCCGCAAGAACAAGAAAAACAGTCTGAACAGGCAAAAGAAAAAGCAGAACAACAAGAAGAAGCAGGTCGAAGACTGAGTGAACTTGGTGAGAATGTTTCAACCTCTTCCAGCCTAGCTCTTCGAGGGACACTAAATAGCGGAGGACCAAAAGAAAATTTAACTACAGAGAAAAATTCTTCAAAATCATCAATTCCAAAAACCTCTTCCTTAGTCACTCTCTTAAAAGCTAGTGCTGTTGCAGCTCTCTTGCGTTTATCAAACTCTTTCTTGCCTGTGGCCGCAGCGGAAGTTGTTAGAAATAGCCACCAAGAAAATATCACAACATGGAACCCTCCATCTTTAACATCAAAAACGGAACTATCTCCCATAGCTACCCACCTAGAGTCTTCTGCAAAAGTTCCAGAAATTGGCTATCTTGATAGAACTTTTTTTCCCATGGTTACCTCAACCTGTCTCTTGTTTGAAAATCGTACTTCTCTTATTTCAAATTTGTTTCCTCATCTTTTTGACCGATGCAACCATCTGGAACAAATGTGCTCCTCTCGTCATCCTCTAGTTAATTGGCTGCAATGCGATCAATTACCGAATTCAGAGTTTTATCAACGCCTAGACTTACTCAAGAAAGAGGGCGACTCCCTCATTCATTCTCAGGAAGCTACAAATCCTGATTTTGTCGATCTTGATGTCCTCAAGCTAGATGAGCTCTTAACTCGTTGGAAGGCACTTATTCAAGAATGCCAAGAAAAGATGATGCGAGCTCCAAGCCTCTTTGCCCAGAAAGCCTGGAAGATAGAGCTGGAAAATGAAGAACAACATCATATGAACACTCAAGCTGAAATATTACGACTCAAGGCCGTGAAAAGTTATGCTGCCTTAACAGTTGCAGAATCAAACTTAAAAGCGTCATTGCCAAAATCACTTGATGCTGTCGACCATCAGACCCAAATTGCTTCCTACCATAAAGCCCTCTCTGCCTGTACTAAAACGGAAAAAGCCTATCAAGATTTCGTTGATCATCTAACAACTCATCGCAACTCGACACCCAAAGAATCAAGATCTCATTGGGATCGTTTAGCACGTCATACTCAAGAAACTATTCCTGGTATTCGTATTCAGGCTCTTCGATACCAACGTGAAATTTTAATTCATGAGGCAACTGTAGCTGAAAAAAAAGCATGGTTTAATCCTGAAAAGACAAAAAAAATTACTGATAAAACAATTGCTACTCTTACCAAAAACTGGGATCAGGTTATTCAAAAATTTCGTGAGGTAAATGAAACTTCTCAGGCCTTAATGCAAGAATTTTTTAAAAAAGAGAAACCCTCAGAAGGAGTGGAATGGTTCTTTGAAGAAAGAGCTGCTGTTTTAGAGCATAAATTGCTTTGGGCTCTTGCAACTAAAGAGACGCAACTAGCAGCAGTGGTTCAGCAACAAAAAATGGATGAACTTCCTGACATGAGCGATACTTACTTTGATCCTACGGTCGAGGTTCCCCCTAGCATGACGTTTGTTGAGCCTCCTCCTGAGTACATTGAGAGGGTCGCAGAAAAGTGGAAAAAAGTTACTGATTTTTGCAGAGAAAAGCTCGAGCAGATTGAGAGGTTTAGACACAGTGAAAAAGAACAAGTTCAGAAAACATGGCAGCAACTTCTGACCGACACAGAAAAGAGTCAAAA
>CAYYAN010000125.1:0-5511 GCA_964469825.1 uncultured Chthoniobacter sp.
GAGCCAACCTGGAAGAGAAGAAGCGACATCACTTTTTCAATGTCTGCTCGATGAAACCTTGTGGCTTAGTGAAAAAGAAGTCTTGGCGCATGCTTTTTCTCATTATCGCGATCGCTATTACCGCTCAGAAAAAATGACAGTCGATCCGCCAAAGGGTTCCTACACTTCTGTTGGAGTATGTGGCATGAGCCAAACGTTGTTGGGTCCGCCTAATCATCATGAATATCAACATAAAATCAGACGACTTCATGCCGAACGATTTTCTCAGATTCCTTTTGAGGTTTTTAAAAGTCGGATTCAGATGAGTCGCGAGGAAGCTCTGCTTCAGCGTTGGAAAGAGGAACAAAGCACACAAGAAGTATTTTACTTACTCCCTACTACAGCAGAAGAAGCGGAAGTCAACGTGGGGTTGCTTGCGGAAGCCGAAGAACACTTTGAAAAGATGCTTGCTTCTTCTCTCGTTAAAAAAGTGGAACAAGAAATTATTCTTTCTACTCCAATAAGCTGGCAGCAATCCTCTCCTGCCATCAAGCGTGCCGTTGAACAGGAAGTAGAATCGTCAAAACGTTTTCCTCTCTCTTTTTCGCACGAAGTGGGGCAAGCCTTGACTGTACGAGGGCTTCAACTTTTTAAAGCTCACGAAAACATTGTTTACGTTTCTATCGCTCGGCCGCGCTCTTTGAATCAGCAAGAAATGTGTATTGCAGATTCTGTGAAAAATTTATTGGGAATATTAAAAGCCCACGCGAACGAGCCTCGAGCAGAACAGTGGAAAATGTTGCTCGGTTCTCGTTCTTCCGAGCAAACGCCAGAAGAACACGAGGCCATCTTACTCAAAGACCTCTCCTGGCTCTTGCATGAAGGATACGTTGTTAATTATGCCACAAGAGGATTTGAGGTTGTGTATCTTTAACGAATGAATTGTAAGATTTGCTACTGGTTGCAACTCGCTCGCTCCCGCGAGGCTCGCCCTTTCTGGGCTGCCTTCGGCAGTCGATCCAGCGGCTGCCACGCCGCAAGCATTTTTTGGCGCTAGCAGCGTTGTCAGAACGTGCTGTTGCGGCGGTAGCAAAGCGCTCTGACACGTCATCCCCCGAAGGCGGGAAACCAGGCTGCTTTTAAGCACCAAAAACTCCTGCGTATAAAATTCCTAAAATTCATCCATTAAAGGTATATAAAAACCTTTACCCTCATTTTGATATGCCAATTGGGCGATGGTAATCGGGTTGGAGAGCAATAGTGTATCTATTTGTTTTGATAAAGTCCTTTGGATTAATAACGATATTGAATTCTGGATGGGCTTTATCTTGATATAATGGCCCCCGCTCCGTAAAAAGTAGATAACTCCCTCCTACTGGGAAAAGAGCTAGGTTTTTAGCGGTTCCTAATGTGGTAGAATTGGGATAAAGTTGTAAAATATTCCCGGGGGCGTAGGTCGGATGGCTTCCGCCAAATTTACTACCAAGTGATCTTGGATTAGTGTGATAAACATCGATCATATAATCCAAAAGCTCTTGAGAAGTAGGATTGCTTCGCCATTTGTTGAATAGTTGCTGCGCCTCTAAGGTGGGGAGAGAAGTGATGGTTTGAGCCTCCTGTTCTGCCAAGTTGGGAGAAGCAAGGCCAAATTGAACGATGCCGGTAACATCATGATAACAACCTAAAAAATTATTGAAGCCAATATACTTTTGTTGGACATCTTCTAAAGACTTTTCCTGTTGAGGAGCCAAGCTATCAGTTAAAAAAGTCCAATACTCAAGAGCTGAGACAGGAGCATCAAAAGATCCGATAGGATAGCTTGCAGTTGGTGTGGGAGGTGGCGTTGAAGCAGAAGGTGGAACTGGGTTAGGAGAAAGCGTAGAAGGAGGGAATATGATTGGGTTGGGAATGTTGGAAACGGGAGTTGTTCCGGAGTTAAGAATATTATTGGGAATAGCTCCGCTCTGTGCCATCAATGAGCTGATGCTAACAAGGAAAATACAAAAAGTAGGGAAGAGTTTTTTCATAGGAAATTTTTTTATTTAAAAATAATAGGAATAGCAAGAACTCTCATTGAGGGCAACTTTTCTATGCTCTAGGATGCGCCGTTTGATAAGCGGCCTTCAGGCGCTCTGTTGTTACGTGAGTATAAATTTGGGTTGTCGTTAAGCTGGCATGACCCAAGAGTGATTGGACGCTGCGAAGATCAGCACCGCGATCAAGGAGGTGTGTTGCAAAAGAATGACGGAGAGCATGAGGGCTGAGTGTTGTTGGAAGACCAGCTTCACGCAGGTATTTTTTGAGCATCTGCCAAACGGCTGTTGCACTGAGTCGTTTGCGGCTTTTATTGATAAAGAGAGCCTCCTTTTCGACTTTCGCTAGGTGACGATAGTGCGAGATGGCTTCCAGCGCGATGTTGCCAACAGGTATAATCCGTTCTTTAGAACCTTTTCCCGTGACGCGAACTGTTTCGCCGAGCGGATCAAGATCATTAACATTGAGTCCTACTAATTCAGAGAGGCGCAATCCTGAAGAATAAAAGAGTTCCAGAATTGCCATGTCGCGAGCTTTCATCCAAGTTGGAGCTTGTTGAGTTTTTTCTTTTTGAGTTGGTGTTTCCAACAATGTCGTTATTTGAGGAATCGTAAGAAAATGAGGAAGTGTTTTTTCAAGCTTAGGGAGTGAAATTTGTTTGAGGAGGTTACTTGGTACGTAAGAACGTTCTGTGAGGTAATTAAAAAAACTTCGCAGTGCTGCAAAACGAAGCCGAATGGTGGCACGTGAAGCATTCGCTTTCATGAGCTCTAGCAGATAAGCACGGAAATCATCAGCTGTTTTTTCTTTCCAAGAAGCTGTTGATTGAAAAGCTCGAAAATGTTCGAGTGACTGACGATAGGCACGTAAGGTTTGAGGAGAATAGAGACGTCCTGCCGAGAGGTAGTCTAGAAATTCTTCGGTCCATGGATCTGTTGGAAGGGATGGAGATTCGTTGGTAGAAGAATTTTTCATCGCTTATTCGCTTTTATCATCGCATATTTTTTACGATCTATGAACAACGAAGTTATTTCCTATTCTAAAAAAATTGGCTTTTTGCGAAGGGGATATTCTTCTACAGGAGGTGCTGAGGCTTATTTGAAGCGTCTTGCAGAAGGGCTGAGGCAACAAGGTTATCGTGTGATTTTGTTAGGGACAGGAGAATGGCCTGCAGCTGAGTGGCCAGGAGGAGAAGTGGTGGCATTGCCTGAAAAAAGCTTGCGTGATATAGGAGCGTCAGCTTTACAGATCAAACAAGAAAAGAAAATGAATCTCCTCTTTTCTTTCGAACGTGTTCCAGGTTGCGATATTTTTCGAGCCGGTGATGGAGTTCATGCAGCTTGGTTGGAGCGTCAGCTGCGAACGCAATCTTGGTGGCGAAGGCTGCTCATTCAGATCAGTCCAAAACATCGTGAGATTGTTCGACTTGAACGAGAGTTATTTAGTCATAAGAGTCAAACTCGTATCATTGCGAACTCTCAAATGGTAGCTCAAGAAATCATGAATTATTTTAAAGTGCCTTCTTCTCGTATTGATGTGATTTATAACGGAGTTCCAATTTCAAAATTAGTCACATCAGCAGAGCGAATCGCCCTACGCAAAAAATTTGGAGTGGGAGAAAAAGAATTCGTTGTTCTTTTTGTGGGATCAGGATGGAAAAGAAAAGGGCTCGGAATCGCTCTGCAGGCTGTAAAAGATGCGATGGAAAAGAATCCTCAAAGTGCCATCACTCTTTGGGTAGCTGGAAAAGGAAATACCCATCAATATCGCTCTTCGGTTGTTAAGTTTTTGGGTCCAATAAAAAATCTTTCAGAAATTTATGCCGCTGCAGATCTTTTTATTTTGCCAACACTCTACGATCCTTTTTCTAATGCTTCATTAGAAGCTCTTGCAGCAGGACTGCCCGTGATTACTTCTTCTGCTAATGGTTGTTCTGAAATTTTAAAACCTGATGTCCATGGAACCATTATTGATGATCCTTGTGATGGGAAAGCTTTTGCTGCTGCTGTGAGTGAGTGGAAAGAGCGTTTGCAAGATCCTCACGAAGCAGAACGTATTCGGCATGTTTGCGCTATGCGAGGCGCCTCATTAAATCTTGAGGTTAATATTAAAGCAACAATGCGCGTTATTGAGTCAGCGTCGTATAGATTGGACAATGGTCACTAGCCTCATTCCAAAAGGAGGGGCGTTCGATTGCTGAGCGATCTTCTTGAATTCTTTTTTTGAGAACATCATTCACGATGATGTAATCAATCCGAGAGTATTCATCGGCTTCTTTCCAATATTCGGTCCAACGTTCTCCTTGGTTATCGTGAAGTTCCAAGGCAGTGAGAGTATTAGAAGTGCTAGATTTTCCTAAAATTGTTTTCATAGGAAGAGTATTCTTTGTGTCATTGAAGTCTCCCATGATAAGGAGTGGTGTTGTTGGGTCATTCATTAAGATAGTTTCTATTTTTGTCTTCAATGCTGCTGCCTCTGCAGCACGGAAAGTAAATTGAGAATATTCTGAAACAGGAATCTTCGATTTGAGATGCACACAAAGAACGCGAAGTTTTAAATGGGAAGGAAGTTCTATCGTGACATCAAGAAAGCCGCGAGAACTATAAAAAGTTTTTCCTTGAACTTGAAGTGGAACAAAGCCTTCGGAGTGACGTTCAATGATAGGAAAACGACTTAATAAAACGATGTGACGTTGTGAATCTGCTCCTTGAAGATATTCTGTATCACTGAAGGTCATGCCTGCCTCTTGAAGTCGTCGTTTCAAATCATTAAGTTGGCGTTCGTCACCCATTTCCATCAAGCCGAGGATGTCTGGATGAAGTAAGCTTAACATTTTAGTAACAGCTTCTTTTTCAGCGACTGGTTTTCCAGCATTGCTTCGATAATGACCATCGATCCAACGTGGCATCATCAGATAATTTTCAACATTATAAGATGCTACAACAACCTGACTCGATGAGGAAGGAGAGGGTGCGGGAACTTGAGCAACCGAAGGTGAAAAGACGATGCAAAAAGAAGCCCAGCAGGCTAAGCACCAATGACAAAATTGCTGCCAAAGCGTGAGCATTAACTCTGCTGAGAAGATTTTGACTCTTCTGAAGGAGTAGATGCTACTGTTGTAGAAGGTGCAGGAGGAACAGTAACAGGAGCTGTTGGAGCAGGTTTAGCATTAGCAGCCTCTTCAAATTCTTGTTTTGCTTTTTTAAACTCATGCACGCTCTGACCAAGACTGCGTGCAATTTCGGGAAGGCGCTTTGCACCAAAGAGCACAATGACGATGATAAGAAGAACGATGAGATCAGGGCCACTGGGAATGCCAAAAGCCAAAAAGAGAGAAGAAGAAAGAAAGAAAGGTAACATCATGAGGCAAAGGATATCAGTGAGCTTTACGAAATGCAAATGACAAAGAAAAAGAGGGATCTTACTTATTTCGCTTCCTTGACAAGCAGTAAGAGGGATGCTAGCCCGGACATTTCAAAAAAGAAAACGAAATCAATC
>CAYYAN010000126.1:0-981 GCA_964469825.1 uncultured Chthoniobacter sp.
TATCGGTATGCATGTTACCGCTGTTACTCCTCGTTACTTTAGCCCCAATTTAAAAAACAAAAGGATTTGGGTTCCTGAACTTAAAAAATTTGTTACGGTCAAGCTTAATGTACGTGCTTTGAAGACAATTTCAAAGCGTGGAGCTTATGCAACCCTTTCAAAAGCCGGTTTAATTTAATTTATTTTCCAGAACATTAACTTCAACCAAGAAAGAAAAAACCTATGGCATTTAGCGCTGTTAGTAAAAAAAGTGGCAAAACCTATTTTCTGCATGCTCGTCTTCAAGAGCTGAGAGGTGGTCAAAAAGTAACTCTTTATTATTTTGCAGGTACAGCAGGAAAAGATGCTGTTGATAGTCTCCCTGAAGGGTACGAAATTTCTGAAAATGCTCGGACAGGGTTGCCTCTTCTCAAAAAGAAGAAATAACATTTTTCAAAATTTTTCTTCTAAACAAGAAAAGGCTCAGTTTTTCTGAGCCTTTTCTTTTTTTAAGATTGGTTTTTTGCTAGACCAACTTTATGATAACCGCATGAGTTCTGATTCTAATTATTTTCATCCTGAAGCCTTAGTTTCCACAACATGGGTAGCTGAGCATTTAAACGATTCCTCTATTCGGATTATTGAGAGTAATGAAGATATTTTGCGTTATGACACAGGGCATGTTCCAGGAGCTGTCCATATCGATTGGCGACGTGACTTGCAAGATCAGCTAGTAAGAGATTATATTCAGCCTTTTGGTTTTGCTGAACTCTGTTCTCGTTATGGAATCACACCAGAGACGACTTGTGTTTTTTATGGAGACAAATCCAACTGGTGGTCTTGTTATGCGCTTTGGGTTTTTCGATTGTTTGGACACACCAATGTTAAAATCATGAATGGTGGTCGTGATCTCTGGATTGCAGAAGGTCGGCCTTTAACACGCGAAGTTCCTAAACTTTCTCCAAGCAACTATCCTGTTCCTGCAAAACGGCTCGATAAAGA
>CAYYAN010000126.1:991-5467 GCA_964469825.1 uncultured Chthoniobacter sp.
CTTTTTTTGAGGATGCATTGAAGCAGAGTGAACAACGTCTCCCTTTGATTGATGTTCGTTCGCCTGGAGAGTTTTCTGGAGAGATTACGCACATGCCTGATTATCCTCAAGAGGGAGTACTTCGCGGAGGACACATTCCAGGAGCTCATGGAGTTCCTTGGAAGCGTGCTGTCAACGAAGATGCAACTTTCAAGTCAGTACAAGAGTTGCGCAAGATTTACGAAGAAGAACTTGATCTCAAGTTGAGTGACGATATCATTGCTTACTGCCGCATTGGAGAACGTTCAAGCCATACTTGGTTTGTATTGACTTACCTACTTGGATTTAAGAAGGTTCGTAATTATGATGGATCGTGGACCGAGTGGGGAAATCGTGTTGGTGCACCGATTGAGAGGTTGTAAAACAGGCTAAAGGCGAAGGGCTGAAGGAATTTTTGGTTGTTTTACTTTTTAAATATCGAAACATTTCTTATGTTTCTTAAAGTCTTCATAAATTTTAAATATTATTTTTTAGTGAATTTAGGATTATATTGGCCTTTAGTCTTCAGCCCTTAGCCTTACTCTTTCATGAACTATCCCAAAAAATTAGATGACATCATCACTCTCATGGAAGGCCTTCCAGAAATAGAGCGGAGAGAGGCCTTAGTAGCTTATGCTGATCAAGCAAAGAAGCAAGAACCCCGTGAGGGAGAGGTTTTTGATTTAGAAGATATCCGCAAGGACGAAGAATGCACCGATTCCGTTGGAGTTTTTTTGAAAGTTGATGAAGAAGGAGGATGCCACTTTCGTATTAAGCTGGGGCCACAAGTGCAGACATTGACACGTGCTATGACTAGTATTCTTTGCAAGGGACTGAATGGCTTGACAATTGAAGCATTGCAGGCGGTGCCTCAAGATTTTGTTCCTAAAATCGTAGGCGCAGAGCTGGTACGGATCCGCAGTCATACGGTTTATTATATTCTGACGAGAATGAAAAGTGCGGCAATGGTTTGGAAGAAAAGAAAAATCAATAAAGATTCCTAATTCTTATTCAAATAATTCATTGCCACCTGGCCAAGCATTTCAGCAGCTATGGGAATGATGGCATCGTTGAAATGATAACAAGGATGATGAGGATTAAATTCTTTTAATCCCATGCCCATCCAGAAAAAACAGCCAGGCACTTTTTCTAAGTAGTAAGAAAAATCTTCGGAGGCCATGCCAGGTTCTTCTAGCCAGCCAACGTGCTCATTTCCTAAAAGTTGACGTGCTGTTTGATAAGTCAGTTTTGTTTCTTCTAGAGAATTGATGGTTGGGGCGAAGGGATAGGAAAATTCAACATGAGCAGTCGCTCTAAATGTTGTTGCAATATCAGTAATAATTTGTACACATTTTTGTTGAAGCATTTTTCGAGCTGTAGGTGTTGTAGAGCGCAATGTTCCCTGGAAGGTTGCTTCACTAGGAATAACATTGTGTGTGTTACCAGCATGAAATTGAGTTACAGATAAGACAACAGGTTCTGCTGGCGAGCTCATACGGCTAATGACTCCTTGCAATCCTTGAATAATTAAGGAACCAATGTAAATCGGATCAATCGTTGTTTGCGGCTGTGCTGCATGACCTCCTTTACCGTAGAGGCGCACTGTAAAAACATCTTGAGCTGCTAGGATACAACCTATTCGAGTTTTGAAAGTGCCTAAGTCAGATTTTGGAGAGTTATGATAACCAAAAATTGCATCAACATTGGGGTGCTCTAAAATTCCGGCTTCAATCATGGCCTTAGCACCCGTTCCTGTTTCTTCTGCCGGCTGAAAAATGAATTTAATTTTTCCTGGAAATTTTCCCTTGCATTGCATCAAAGCTCCAGCAGTGGCCAGCAGTGTAGCTGTGTGGCCATCGTGACCGCAGGCATGCATCTTTCCAGGGATCTTAGAAGCATAGGGTAAACCAGTTTTTTCATGAATAGGAAGAGCATCCATATCAGCACGTAGCGCAACTGTTTTTCCTGGCTTGCCAGAATCTAAAAGAGCAGAGACGCCAGTGCCTCCAATTCCTTCCCTCACTTCATAGCCAAATTTTATAAGTGTCTTACTGACTAAAGCCGCTGTCTCATGCTCTTCATGAGCCAATTCTGGTTTTGCGTGAAGGTGATGGCGAAGCTCAATGATTTCTGGCAAGAGTTGCTGTAAAACGTCCTTCATAGAATCATATTCTGATATAAAAATGTTAGCCAATAAAATAACAGCCTATTTTTTGATCCCTCTAAATAAAGCAACACAGCCAATTATTTGAATTTCAACATTAGAGAGATTTTCTTCAAGAACATGTTTTAAAGTTGAATGAGTATCTTCCAGATTAGAGAAAAACTTTTTTTTGCAAAAGAAACGCATCATGCGAATGCTCAGGAAATTTTGCAACTCAGGATCAGCTAGAATCGTGCTTCCAAAGAGAATGCCACCAGGAGCAAGCATAGAAATAGCGTTAGCAATAACAACTTTTTTTAAAAGCATTGTCCCAGGTAAACAATGCAAAAGGTAATTCATAGAAATAGAACTGAATTTATTTCTCAAGTTTGGTTGTGGTTGAAAAATATCTGCTAAATAAAGAACAGGTGATAACTCATTTACTGACTGAGTGGCAGCTTTTAAACAAGCTGGATTGAGATCCATTAAGGATAGTTGTGTGTTGTTAGGCCATGTAGTCCTTTTTAAGAAAAATCCTGTGCCAACACCAATATCCAAGTGAAGAGGTGTAACGTAGCGCTGATATTGTTTTAATTGATAACGAGTGGGGCATCTCCAAACAAAATGATTGTTGAAGATTGGTACGATGAAATTATAAAGCTTAAGTGTAAAGGAGGTGTAGAATGCTTGACCTGCTTTAATTTCTGATTCGGTAGGCATAAGAATTATCGGCTTAATGCGGGATAAGTGAAGAAGAATAAACTCACTACATAGGGAGTGTCCTGAGAAATAAAATTTTTTAGCAGTCATCTTTAACGCTAGAAAACAGGAGCTTTTAGAGATCTGTAACAAGTAATGAGTAATGAGTGGTTATAAACCTAAAATAAGGGCAAATTGATGAAATTGATATGCTATGGTATAAACTATTAATTCAATTTTCCGAAAGAAAACTAATTTTACTCATTACGCATTACTTTATCTGTAGTTGCGTTAGCTCTCCAACAAAAATCGAATTTCATTTTCAAAAGTCAACTTTTACGAACAGACTCTACATAGAACTAAAATCATTTTTTAGTCTCTTATTAAATCAAATTGCGCATGTTTCTTTAAAAACATCATCAATAGTTTTAGCATCGAGGAGATTTTCCGCCCATTGGGAGAGTGTGTTGCAGTCTGCTTGTTCAAGTAGGTGAAGATACTTTTTAGTGAAGCAATCAGCAAAGCGTCGTTGGAGGAGACGCTTTAATAAGCTAGCTTCACCTTGCTGCATACCTTGCTGCATACCTTCTTTGAGGCCTTTCATAACTCCAACTCGTTCTGCGGAACTGACAAAGGTAACTCCTAATTCTTCTTCAATTTCTTTTATTTGTTTTTGATAGTTTATCATAAGTTCTTCGGGTAGTTGTAAAATCCAATCAAGAAAAACTTTCAGTTGAGAAATCTCTTCTTCGTTTAATTCACTTTTAAGAAGTTCAGTATCCAGCTGAACTTTATCATGGAGTCGTTGGGAGAACAAATTTTTTTCTGTTTTTAATGCCGCGAGTTGAATACGTAAAACTTTTGAAAAAATATTTTTTTCTTTTTTAAGATCTTCAATTTTTTCAAAAAAATCTACAAGTTTTATGACATGGTAATAGAATTGATGATAAGGTTTTTCAGTAAAAGGGTCTTTTAACTCAAAAGAATTGGGTCGCCATGTGGAATCATTATCCAGTAGGAGAGCTACACTAACAACAGGAAGTTGATACTGATCGTAAATTCGATAACTATAAATAAACATCCTATGAGCGAAATCATTTTGTTTTTGAGCTTGAATTTCCAAATGGATCAGAATGAGTTTCTCTTGACCATCGAGAAGGCGTACCTTCACCAGCATATCGGAAAGACGTTTTCCTGTTTTTGAGGAATGCTTAATTTTTTCTAAATCCTTATCCAGTTTTTCATATCCTTTGGACCAATCGATTTTTTTATCGAAAGTGGGTAAACAGAGTTCGACAAAAGGCCGAAAGAACTGAGAAAGGATACGTTTCCAAGGAGCATCAATTTGTGAATACGGAACGAACTGAGTTGCAGGGGCCTTCATGATTAATTGCAACGTACTATCAACTTAAAAATGAAATGTCAATTTGAAACCTTTGCTGTAAGAAGCGTGCGGCGATGAAGCCAGAAGCCATATGAGAGGAAGTTCCATTGGTTGAATTTGATGAGGGGTGGAGGGAAGCGATAGTTGGCTTTGGTCTCTCAATCCGTATATCTGTCTACTCTACTAGGCTCGAATAGCGCTAAGCCTCTCATGCCCGTTTAGTAGCTTCTGC
>CAYYAN010000127.1:0-5466 GCA_964469825.1 uncultured Chthoniobacter sp.
AGACGGAAGTCACGAACAAGCACCTCCACGATTTTCTTGCATCTGAAAAAAAACGAGGCTTAGCTCCTACTTCTCTAAAACTCGAAGTTGTAGCACTTCGGATTTTTTTTCGATTTTTAGCAGGGCGTGGCTACATCAAAATTGATCCTGCCGAAAAACTTCAACTCCCACGCCTTCCACACTCATTGCCACATCCCCTCTCTCCACCTGATATCGAGCTCCTCTTAGCCGCACGCGATCGTGCCATCTTAGAACTGCTCTACGCTTCAGGCCTTCGTATTTCAGAACTCTGCCAAGCACGCCTCGAGTATCTCGATCTCGAAGAAGGAATCATTCGTGTGACAGGTAAAGGAAATAAAACGCGCCTTGTTCCTGTTGGCCAATCGGCGCTCAATGCCCTCAACGATTATCTCAACAACGCACGACCTAAACTTCTTTCACCAAAATCAGGAGCAGCGATTTTTCTCTCTGTGCGTGGACATCCCCTAACACCAGCGCGCATCTGGCAATTGGTCCAACATTACTCTAAGCAAGCAGGGCTGACTGTCGCTGTTCACCCTCACCAACTTCGGCATTCTTTTGCAACACACCTACTCAGTGGAGGGGCCGATCTCCGCATTATCCAAGAAATGCTTGGGCATGCTAGCATCGCTACAACACAGATCTACACACAAGTCGATCGCACTCAGCTCAAAAAAATCCACCATCAATTTCATCCACGGCCGTAATTTTTTCGTGACAGAGACCTCCTTTCATCGCTTCAATAAGAGATTATGAACTCTCAACAACCTCTCAAAGGAAAAATCGGTGTCGTCTTTGGTGTCGCTAACAAACGGAGTATCGCTTGGGCGATCGCAAAAGCCTGGCATCAAGCTGGAGCAACGCTATTCTTCAATTATCAAGGTGAGCGTGTTAAAGAAAATGTAGAAGAATTAACATCCGAATTTGGTTCTGATGTTTTTCTTCATCCCTGTGATGTTTCCTGCGATCAAGAAATTGCAACCTTCTTTGAAAAAGTTAGAGAGCGGACTCCTAAACTTGATTTACTCCTTCACTCAGTTGCCTTTGCTCCCAAAGAAGCTCTAGAAAATGATTTCATCACTACTTCTCGCGACGCCTTTCTTACGGCTCATAATATTAGTGCTTACTCACTCATTGGACTTGCACGTGAAGCAGCTCCAATGATGACAGAAGGCGGAAGCATTGTTGCGATGAGTTATTATGGAGCAGCTAAAGTGGTCCCTCATTATAATGTCATGGGCGTTGCGAAAGCTTCTCTTGAAGCGAGCACCCGTTATCTTGCTTATGATCTCGGCAAGAAAAAAATCCGTGTCAATTGCATCAGTGCCGGCCCTGTCCAAACGCTTGCTGCACGCGGTATCTCGGGCTTCTCTTCCATGATCAAACATTATGAAGCTCATGCACCTTTACAGCGGAGCTGCACGACTGAAGAACTCGGTCACACCGGCGTCTTTCTTGCTAGTGATGGAGCCAGTGGAATCACCGGCCAAGTGCTTTATGTCGATGGGGGCTATGAAATCATGGGCATGTAACGGGTGCCATTAAAATTCTACTGCTGCTTTGATGGACTGTATCGCTGCGGTGCTTAAGGATTCACGTATTAGAATATACTGAGCCTTTACGTTCCTCATTCCTTGTCCTTCTATGCAGCAGCGAATTTTCGACAAAAGTATTTTATCTTTTTTTATCCCTTCCATCGTTTTCATCCTTGTGAATTTGTTTTGTGAAAAACTCATTTCCCGAACTGCTGCGCAGTGATCTTGCCAAAATCTTCAGTGATTCAAGTTCTCTGATCGAAGATCTCGAACAGCGTACAGCACTTGGCAAAGACGAATGGTTTGCAGCGGCATTGCCTGATATTGCTGTGGCACCGACGACAGCTCAGGAAGTAGCTGCCGTTTTGGCCTATGCGAATGAGAAACGCATCCCAGTCACCACACGCGGAGCTGGTTATGGTTATGTTGGAGGATGTGTTCCTGTGCAAGGAGGCATCTTGCTTTCAACGGAACGACTTAACAAAATTTTAGAAATTCATCCTGGTGACTTTGTCGCTGTGGTTCAACCTGCCGTTATCACAAGCCGATTACAAGAGGCTGTAGAGGCTAAAGGACTTTTTTATCCACCCGACCCTGCAAGTCGTGAGCATTGCAGCATTGGCGGCAATATTGCTACCAATGCCGGGGGCCCACGCTGCCTCAAATATGGTGTCACACGAAACTATGTCTTAGGTCTCCAAGTTGCTCTGGCTGATGGTTCGCTGATCCGCCTCGGAGGTCGCACTCATAAAAATAAAACTGGTTTTGATCTTCTCGGCATGTTCATCGGCTCCGAAGGACTTCTCGGCGTCATCACTGAAGCCACACTTCGCCTACTCCCTAGGCCACCTGCTCAAGCTACCCTCTCAGCGGGATTTGCAAGCATGCACGAGGCAACAGCAGCCGTTCAGGCCATTTTTCATGCAGGCTATCTTCCTGCAGCCGTCGAAATTGCTGATCATTTCACCTTAGAAGCCGCACGCCACGATCTTCCTCCTAAAATAAAAAATACTATTCCGCCCGGAAAAGCTCATCTCCTTGTTGAAATTGATGGGCAAAGTGAGAGTGTCACCAACGAATCACTCACCCTGAAAAAATTGCTGATACAAAATAAAGCTCTTGAAGTTGAACAAGCGGTCACACCAGAAGAATGCGATCGCCTTTGGAATTTGCGACGCTCTTTTTCAATGGCATTGCGAGCAACTGGTCTCATCAAGCTCAACGAAGATATCGTGATCCCTCGGAGTCGACTTTGTGACCTCATTAACTTTGCTGAAACCTTACAAAGAAAAAACGGCTTCCCAATCGCCTGTTTTGGTCATGCCGGAGATGGAAATATCCATGTCAACATCATGGTGTCCCGTGAACAACAAGAACAACAAAAAGAAAAAATCGACTTACTTCTTGATCAACTTTTTTCTCAAGTTCTCGACTGGGGCGGCAGCATTACTGGAGAACATGGCATTGGCCTTGCTAAACTTCCCTGGTGGCATGAGGCAACAACACCTGGCATTCGTGATCTTCATACCCGCCTCAAATTAGCTTTAGATCCCAATCATATTCTTAATCCAGGAAAGTTTGTATAATGCGGAGCATCTAACTCGAGCTAACCACGAAATATCCTGGCTAGCACCTCAGCGTTTTTCCTTGCACCAAACTCATTTTCCGTCATCATAAAGGCTCATTTCAGGGCGTTATCAAGGCTGAATTTATCGGGAATAGCTCCTTCGGTTTATGGATTTTTGACTGATGCTATCAGCTTTTCTCTTGATAAAGAATCGGTCTTATCTGTTTTTCAGTCTTTCACCTAAATTAAAAAGACTGCCCTCAACAAACGGTCTGAACATTATATTATTAACATTGAAATAGTTTCCATCAAAACAGATTTGTTCGTTCAAGATTGCAACTATCATTTTATGAAACTATTTCCTCACCTACTTACTTATCATGGCAAATTATTCTTCATCTCGTCGCAGTCCTCGTTCTCAAGGGGGAAGTCGTCGTCGCAATTCTTCTTCAGGATCTCCTAAAAAATCAGGCAGTCGCTCTCCTTCATCTGCTCCTGTTAAACCTCCTAAGATTGGTTTTTTCAAAAAACTACTCGGTATCATTGGTCTCGGTAAAAGTCCTAAAAAACATACCTCTAAATCAGACCGCTCTGAAGTTCGTTCTCCATCTGACAAAGCGCGCAATCCTTCTAAACCTCGTACCAGCCGCAAGCCAGAACGTGTCGAAGTAACAAGCCCTCGTCTTTATATTGGAAATCTTTCTTTTGATGCAACAGAAAGCGATCTCTTTGAGCTTTTTAGTGGCATCGGCCAAGTACAAAACGTTGAGCTTGTTGCTAATCGCGAAACTCATCGCTCCAAAGGTTTTGGTTTTATTCAGATGACAACTTTAGACGAGGCTAAACGCGCTGTTGATGAACTTCACGATAAGGAATATATGGGGCGCAAGTTGGTCGTTAGCGGAGCTAAAGCTCTTCCTGAAATGCGTTCGGAACGCTCTGCCTCTCCTACATCTGCAAGCGAAAAAGAAACTTGCTGCAGCAGCCATGGAGATGCTCATTGCCAGGGAGACACTACCGAACAAAATGCTGTTCCTGAAAAAACTCACGAAGGTCACTCCTGCTGCCATCACGATTCCACTGAATCGAATGATGCGTGTAATTTGTATTAGTCTAAATTAAAATTTTAGGATGGGAGGCTTCAGCTTGGAGCCTCTCTTCTAAACACACCAACATTATTCCTGCGAGTCCACGTACCTTCACACAGAAGCAGGAATGACATCGAGCTATATTGTTGAATCAGATTGAAAGCTTCATCTCCTTCAGCCTCCAATCTTCAGCCTCCAGCCCTTGTCATTGTCGGCCCCACCTCGGTTGGAAAATCAGCGCTAGCTCTTGAAATGGCTCTCAAGCTTGACGTCGAAATTGTTGGCGTCGATGCTTTTCAACTCTATCGCGGTCTTCCGATTTTAACGGCACAGTCAACGCCAGAAAAAACCCCTCAACATCTGATAGGAATTCTTGATCCTACAGAAGAATGTGATGTTATCCGTTATCGTTCGATAGCTCTTCCAACGATTACAGAAATTGCATCTCGAGGAAAAATTCCGCTGCTAGTCGGAGGAACAGGCTTTTATTTAAGAGCGCTCTTGTCACCACTTGATCCACTTCCTTCGGCAGATGCTGAGTTGCGCACACGGCTGGCAGCAACTTCTCATGAAGAACTCCTTGCTCAACTAAAAAAACTTGATCCGGAAGCCTTAACTCAAATTGATACTAAGAATCGCCGCCGCGTAGAACGAGCGTTAGAAATTCTTTTACTCACAGGAAAGCGCCTTTCTGAAGTCTGGACAAAAAATCGTGAAACTACATTTCCCATTTCTGGCATTTTTTTAACGCGCTACCGAGAAGACCTTCATCAGCGAATTGAAAAAAATGTGCAAACCATGTTTGATCAAGGCGTCATCGAAGAAGTTGCAGCTCTTGATACGCTCAAAATCAGTCACACCGCAGCAATGACTCTTGGCCTTCGTGAAATCCAGGCTCATCTCCGAGGAGAGATTTCACGCTCTTCAACCATCGAAGCTATCACGCAAGCCACAAAACGTTATGCCAAGCGCCAGATGACCTGGTTTCGCAATCAACATGATTTTCCAGAATTAAATCTCAGTCACTTTTCCTCTCTGGAGGCTGTTGCAAAGAGATCAATAGAAATAGAAAAGCTGCTTTTACTTTGTAGATCTGCTTCCGTTGAAATGTTGAAGCGTTGAAGAAATCTCACAGTGCTGTCCCATTCGACATTTCAACTCTATTCACATCAATAAAAACCATAGCATATTTTGACTTATAATATTTCATCACTTTCGTGACGAGAAAGTCGCGAAGGCTGATGGGGTAAGGCAG
>CAYYAN010000128.1:0-1820 GCA_964469825.1 uncultured Chthoniobacter sp.
AGCATTAGTAAGATTCAGATGCTGACGCGTTGTTAGTGAAAAAGGAATACTTTCATGGATGCAGACCTGACTTAAAAAAACATTGATACCATCAGCAAGCGAAAGTCCCAGCTTAGAAAAAATTGTTTCAGCCATTGCTTTTCTTTTTGAATCGACACGTGCTCTGAGAATAGCAGTTTTATTCATGGCACAAATGATACACACTTGTGCTTTTAAAGTCAACGATAGCTGCCAAGAAGAGCAGAGTTATAGAACTATGCTGTCGGCGTTGCGCTTGCACGCTTTCTCGCCGTAGCATCAAGAATTTTTTTGCGGAGACGAAGGTTTAGAGGAGTGACTTCTACGTATTCATCATTGGCGATATATTCTAAAGCACGCTCCAGGCTCATTTTAAGTGGAGGGGTAAGAGAAATTCCTTTTCCATCACCGGTACTGCGCATGTTGGTCAATTTTTTGGCCTTGCAGGGATTAACCGGCATATCGTCGGGACGAGCATTTTCGCCGATGATCATTCCCACATAAATCTCTTCTTGAGGGCCAATGAAAAGACGGCCGCGTTCTTGGATTGTATCAAGTGCGTAGGCCATACTGGTTCCATTTTCCATGGAAATCAAAACACCGTTGTTACGTGTTGGGATTTCACCTTTATAGGAAGAGTATTCTTTGAAAAGGTGAGACATGATACCATGACCTTTAGTTGCATTGACAAGGTCAGTTTCAAAGCCGATCAAGCCACGTGTTGGAACAACAGCCTCAACCGTAACGCTGTTAGCTTGGTGATCCATGTTAATAATCTCCGCTTTCCGTCCTGCAAGGCTTTGAAGAATGTCGCCAAGATTATCTTTCGGAACGTCAACGTAAACACTTTCCATCGGTTCCAGGAGATTGCCATGTTCGTCCCGTTGGAAAATAACTTCAGGTCTTGAAACAAGGATTTCAAATCCTTCACGACGCATCTGTTCAACGATAATGGCGATTTGCATTTCGCCACGAGCTTTGATTTGGAAGTGTCCAGCTGTATCGGTATCATTGACTTCAATGGAAACATTGGTTCGTGTTTCACGAATGAGGCGTTCACTGACTTGGCGCGCGGTGAGGAGTTTTCCTTCACGACCAGCGAGAGGGCCATCATTAATACAAATTTTCATCGTGATCGTTGGAGGATCAATATCGACAAAAGTCAGGGCTGGACGTTCTTCATTATCAGTTAAGGTTTCTCCAATGAAAACGTCTTCAAAACCGGTGAGACCAACAATGTCACCAGCCGAGGCTTCTTCGATTTCAACTTTAGCGAGTCCCCGATGTCCGAAGAGGGCCGTTACGTTTTTCTTTTCTCGCTTTCCATCTTTATGAATGCAGACAACGGATTCACCAACTTTGACTTTACCGCTAATAATGCGTCCATAAGCGATACGGCCGAGGTAGTCGCTGTAGTCGAGGTTCGAGACGAGCATTTGAAAATAGTCCACATCTGGTTTTGGTGGTGGTGGGATGTGCTTCACGATTGCCTCGTAAAGTGGCTCCATTGTGCTGCTCTCTTGATCAACTTCGTTTTTGGCGAAACCTTGTTTTGCACTCGCATAGACAACAGGGAAATCGAGCTGCTGATCATTGGCTCCAAGTTCTAAGAAGAGTTCAAAGACCATGTCAAGGACCTTGTGAGGACGAGCGTTTTCACGGTCTATCTTATTGATGACGACGATTGGTTTGGCGCCATTAGCAAGAGCTTTTTTTAAAACAAATTTTGTTTGAGCTTGAGGCCCATCGTGAGCATCGACAACAAGAAGAACACCATCCACCATCTTCATGATGCGTTCGAC
>CAYYAN010000128.1:1830-5384 GCA_964469825.1 uncultured Chthoniobacter sp.
GGGTGTCAACAATATTGATATGGTAATCTTTCCAATGGAAAGCAGCATTTTTGGCTTTAATCGTAATTCCTTTTTCACGTTCCAAGTCCATGGAGTCCATGATACGTTCTTCAGATGCCTTAGCTTCATTGGCGCGGAAGGTTCCTGCTTGCTTGAGAAGCTGATCAACGAGGGTTGTCTTGCCATGATCAACGTGAGCAATGATGGCGATGTTGCGAATATTTTCCATAAAAAAAGCTAAAGCTAAGGTCTGAAGGCTAAAGGAAGGCTAAAGGATAAGATCCGATAGTAGTCTAAAAAAGTGGGCTGATAATATCGATGGAATCGAGAAGAATGTCAAGCTGGGTTATCGATTATTCCTTGTTTTTAACACTATAGTAAAAGTATCTTTTTTGTTTTTTCTTATGCTTCTCGCTTTTCATAAACCCTACGGCTGTCTTTCTCAATTTACGCCTGATGGCTCTTCGAATCGGATATTAGCGGAATTTGGTTTTCCCAAAAATGTCTATCCTTTAGGGCGCTTGGATGCAGATTCGGAGGGTTTATTGTTGTTGAGCGATGAGCCTGGATTTAATACGCGCTTGCTTGATCCAAAGCAAGCTCATCGCCGCTGTTATTGGGCACAGGTCGAAGGAACCCCTTCGGCAGAAACGCTCCAAAGAATCGAGCGCGGCGGTATCATGATTGAAAATTATCGCACTCTTCCTGCAAAGGCTTGGACTCTTGATCCTCAGCCAATCGTATTACCTCGTACTCCTCCTATTCGTATAAGAAAAACTATTCCTGACTGCTGGATCTCACTAGAACTCATCGAAGGGAAAAATCGCCAAGTTCGTCGTATGACTGCTGCCGTTGGGCATCCTACTTTACGACTCATTCGGATGAAGATTGGGGAATTTGAGTTGGGGGATTTGGAAATCGGGACGTGGCGAGAATTGAATAATCAGGAGCGGAGATTACTGCTTAAATAGAGCTTGCCTGCATGTAGCCCCAATGCGTGTAAGGAAATCAGAAAGATTGATTCCCTTGCACGCATTGGGCTTAGAGCGTATATACCATTTGCGTTTGATTTTTAGGTTTTGTTACTTGCTCTGTTTCTCTCTAGTACTGTTATCGGATCTTGCGTTATGTTTGCATAGCGTTGCGATCCTCTGCCTTGCTAGAGAAAAACATTTCAGCTTAAAAAACCTAAAACTGGCACGCTCATGGTATAGAACGTATTAAATTTATTTTTATGTCAGCTCCTACTCAACGTATTCAAAATCTCCCACCAGAAGGCCACAAACGGGTCATGCTTCATTCGTGCTGCGCACCTTGTTCAGGAGAGGTAATCGAGGCCATGCTGGCTTCACAAATTGAGTTGGAAATTTTTTTCTACAATCCCAATATTCATCCACGTCAGGAGTATGAATTGAGAAAGGAAGAAAATATTCGTTTTGCTGAGAAGCATAATATTCCTTTTGTCGATGCTGATTACGATACGGATAATTGGTTTGCACGGGCAAAAGGAATGGAGTTTGAACCAGAACGTGGAAAGCGTTGTTCGATGTGTTTTGACATGCGATTTGAACGAACAGCGCTCCATGCTTATGAAAAAGGTTTTCCCGTCATAACGAGTTGTCTTGGTATTTCTCGTTGGAAAGATATGAACCAAATTAATGAGAGTGGTCTCCGCGCGGCTTCTCATTATCCAGGACTCATCTATTGGACTTTTAACTGGCGCAAGGGTGGAGGATCAGCACGGATGTTGGAAATTTCCAAGCGTGAAGAATTTTATCAGCAAGAATATTGTGGCTGTGTTTATTCGTTGCGTGATACGAATCGTTGGCGTGTATCTCGTGGGAGAGAAAAGATTAAAATAGGGCAGCTTTATTATGGAAAAGATTAGGTTAAAAGCTGGAGAGTGGAGTGTAGCGATCGTTCTTGTAGTTTTTTTTATTTTATGGGTGAGTGCTATTAGAGCACTTCCACTTCAAGTTTCTTCTCAACAGACAAATCCCAAGCGACATTTCAAGTCACAAGTTTTTTTTGTTGCGAGTGAACGTGTGGTGACGTCTCAAATGAAAATTGATGCTCATTTGTTGCGTCAGATGCTTGATGTGCTAGTCTGTGCAGTGACACATCAACCTGATGTAAAAAAATCTTGGCAGTCATTATTAAAAGTTGGAAAAGATGGAGATCGTGTTGGAATTAAGGTTGCTACTGAACCTGGAGTGTTAGGAGGAACGCATCTGCAGCTTGTTGAAGCTCTCGTTGCACAGCTGGTTGAAGCAGGTGTAGAACAAAATCATATCTTCATTGCGGATCGACGCCGCCAAGATTTAGAAAAGACTGGATTTACAAAACGTCCAGGACTTCAACTCCGATGGATGGAATATGGAAATGGTTATGATCCTGAAAAAGTTTTTAGTCATCCGCTTATTGGCCAATTGGTTTATGGTGACTTTGCGTTTAAAGAAAAACCAAGCTCCTTTCAAGAATCGCTGGTGCGCCAAGAACAATACAGCAATGAGAGTCACTATGCCTCATTTGTAACACAGCAAGTTGATAAGATCATTAACGTTCCCTCCCTTTGTGATAGTTGGTATGCCGGTATTAATGGAGCACTCATTAACATGAGCTTGGGGGTGATTGATAATTGGCGTCGCTTTGTAAGAGCTCCTTATTTTGGGAGTCCCTATGTTTCTGATGTTTTTCAAACAGAGCTCATTCGCTCCAAAGTTATTATGAACATCATGGATGGGTTGATGTTACAATATGCAGGTGGCCCGCAGTCTAACCCATCTCATGTTATGCCCTATGGAATGCTCTTGGCTTCTCGAGATTCAGTAGCCCTAGATGCCACAGCGCTGACTTTGATTAATGAGCAACGACAGTTAGTCAATCTTCCAAAAATACAAGGTCTTGCTGACCATATTCAAACAGCTGAAGCAGCAGGAGTCGGAAATGCCAAAAACGTTCAAACAATTCGCGTAAGGCTTCCGTGAAAAATGAGTATTTCTGAAAAAATGTGAATGAAAATGGTGTTATCCCTCACTAAAAAAGTAGCTCGGTCGTTTCACCTGACGATTTGCTTGCTTCCTTCTCAATTGCGAAAGCCAATAGCGATGGCGTATCTCTTAGCACGGCTTTCCGATACCATTGCAGATGAGGGAAACCTTTCTTTTTCTGAGCGAGAAAAAATTTTAGTCTTTTTAAAATTAGTTGTGGAAGGAAAGGCTGCTGTCTTGTTTCTTTGGAAAAAAAGCGAGCAGTGGAAAAAATTTTCTCAAAAAGAAAAACAATTAATTGAACAGCTTCCTGAAATGTTAGAGCTGCTTCAGAGCACGAAGTATAATGCTGTTGAAGCAGGCCATATTAAAAAGGTTTGGCAAACCATCTTAGAAGGGCAGCTCATGGATCTTCGCATTCAGCATGAGCGGAAAAAAAATTCTGCAGATGAAACATCCGGGCTAGCGCGGATGAGTCATCCCTCTCTACTGCGAAAGCCGGGAACACGGATGGCTGCTGCGTTAGACTTGAATTTTGATCAGGACAGTATGGACTCATACAGC
>CAYYAN010000129.1:0-5370 GCA_964469825.1 uncultured Chthoniobacter sp.
CCCATGCTCTGCGGCCAGACCAATTGACAGACGAAGTTTTTTTTCTGTTACTGCTCCAGCAGCATCTCTAGCAGCCATAATCGTTGCATGATTTTGGAGAATTGTTCCACCAGGAATCGATTTTTCTTTATTAAGAATTTGTTGTAAAGCGAGTTGTTTTTCTTTGCCCGTCACGACCCAAAGGATCTTACGACTTCGATTGAGAATCGGATAAGTAAGCGTCATGCGCTGATGGCCTTGGTATAAGCCTGTAAGAGCTACCTCTCGATCCATGACTTTTAGTACAGGATCTCCAGGAATAAGTGAGGCCGTATGTCCATCAGAACCAAGACCAAGATGAATGAGATCAAATACAGCTGGCACTCCCATCAAATCGTGCATCGATTGAGTATATTGATCAGCTCCAGTATTGATATCAGGAACTGTAACAGGCATGGGGTAGAGGTGAATGGCTTTTGTTGCTTCCTTCTCTTTTAAAAAACTCTCCTGAAGGTGAGTCCAATTTCTATCAACACTTCCTTCTGGAGCAATTCGTTCATCAACTTGAAAAACATGAACTTTATCCCAATCGATTTTTTCTTCTGCCAAATGGCGTAGCATGATCCAAGGAGTCTTTCCTCCACTGACAGCCATAATAAAGCGTCCACGATTTTGAATAGCACTGCGAGCTTCATTGGCAATGAAAGTTGCAGCCAGCTTGGCTACAGACTCAGGAGTATCGGTAATTTGGAGATTCATGGATGAGTGAATGTTAAGACTTTCATAGTTACGAAGTAGCCACTGGGTTGTGCCATCCCCCTTGTGGTTGAATATATTGATTTACCTCGGCCGGTCCCCAAGTGTGAATGTCATATTGATACACAGGAGTATTAGCTTTAATCATTGGGTCAACAATGCGCCAGGCCTCTTCAACATAGTCTTCACGAGCAAAGAGAGTTTGATCGCCTTTGAGCGCATCGCTAAGAACACGTTCATAAGGTGTCATTTCCTTAGCGCTTGGCTGATGGCTAGCAATTAATTCTACAGGATTGCTTTCTTTTTCATTTTCAGGATTAATAACATTCATCCCCATGGCAATTGTAACTTGTGGACTAATTCTAATGCGGAGGCAGTTTTGACGCATTTCAAAACCAGTGTACATGCTAGGTGCAGGTTTTAAACGGATAAGAATTTCCGTGCACTCTACAGGCAGATTTTTTCCGGCACGAAGGTAAATAGGAACACCTTTCCAACGCCATGAATCTACTTCTAACTTAATGGCTGCAAAAGTTTCTGTTGTAGAAGAGGGGGCAACACCAGGTTCTTGTAAATATCCTTTAAATTGGCCTCGCACGATATTCTTTTCAGAAAGTGCAGGCATTGATTTTAAAACTTTGACCTTCTCATCACGAATTGATTCGCTATCGAGTCGAGCAGGAGGTTCCATCAGAATATTAGTCAATAGTTGGAAAAGATGATTTTCCATAACATCGCGGACTGTTCCTGTTTTGTCGTAGAAGCTACCTCGACCTTGGACTCCAAAATCTTCAGCCATTGTGATCTGAATGCTCTCAATGTATTCCCGATTCCAAAATGACTCAGGAATAATATTGGAAAAACGAAAGAAGAGCATGTTGTGCACGACTGGCTTTCCAAGATAGTGATCAATACGAAAAACTCGATTCTCCTCAAAAGCTTTTAGCAAAATAAGATTCAGTTTTTTTGCTGATGCTAAGTCTGTTCCAAACGGTTTTTCAACAATCACCCGAGCTGTATCTGGAGCGCAGCCCGAACCTGCTAATTTCTCGATAACAAGCCCAAAGAGGAGAGGGGGGATAGCCAAATAATGAGCTGGCCGAACAGCATTCCCAAGTTCTTTTCGTAACATTGCATAGGTGCTATCATCGTTGTAATCACCATCAACGTAACGCAAGAGACAGCTTAGCTTCTCCCAGGCTGCAGGATCTAAGGTGCTATGTTTTTCAAGACTATCTTTAGCACGAGCTTTGAGCTGTTCTAAATTCCATCCAGCTTTTGCAACTCCAATCACAGGAACGTCTAGGTTGCCGCGTTGGATCATCGCTTGTAACGAGGGAAAGATTTTTTTATAGGCTAAATCACCGGTTGCTCCAAAAAAAACAAAAGCGTCAGAAGGTTGGTTTTTCATATATAAGGCTGAAGGCTAAGGGCTGAAGGCGACTAAGGGCTAAGGGCTGAAGGTTAAAGTTGAAAATGATTTTTTCAGCCTCCAGCCTTCCCTTTTAGCTTTTCTTCTCTAAATGTCCACCGAATCCAAAACGCATTGCTGAGAGAATTTTATTTTGGAATTCAGCCTCTCCACGAGAGCTAAAACGATTATAGAGTGAAGCTGAAAGAACTGGGGCAGGAACTCCTTCGTCAATAGCTGCCTTAATAGTCCAGCGTCCTTCACCTGAATCAGAGACACGTCCTGCAAAATTTTCTAATTCAGGATCAGCTATGAAAGCATTGGCAGTAAGGTCCAGTAACCATGAAGAAATAACGCTTCCACGACGCCAGACTTCAGCTATCTCTGGAAGATCCATATCATATTGATAATGCTCAGGATCACGAAGTGGTGTTGTTTCAGCATCAATATCGTGATGCTGTTTTCCAACATTAGCTTCTTTAATGATGCTTAAACCTTCTGCGTAAGCCGCCATAATTCCATATTCAATGCCGTTATGAACCATTTTTACAAAATGACCAGCTCCATTTGGACCACAATGTAAATAACCTTGTTCTGCTGTTCCTTTATTCAAAGGACGACCTTCTGTTCGAGGAATGGTGCCAATGCCAGGAGCTAGGGTGACAAAAATAGGATCAAGATGTTGGACGATATTTTTTTCACCACCAATCATCATGCAGTAACCACGTTCTAATCCCCACACACCACCGCTAGTTCCAACATCAACATAATGAATGCCTTTAGAAGCAATTTCTTTAGCACGCCTAATATCATCAACGTAGTAAGAATTTCCGCCATCAATAATAATGTCTTCTTTTTCTAAATGAGGAAGCAAACTATGAATGGTTTCATCAACAACAGCAGCAGGAACCATCAACCAAATGATACGTGGAGCATCTGTATTTAATTTGGAAACCATATCACTGAGTGAGCTTGCTCCTATTGCTCCATCTTTTTCTAAAGCGGCAACACTTTCTTTAAAGCTATCAAAGACCACACAATGATGTCCGTCACGCATGAGGCGTCGTGCCATACCTGCGCCCATTCGTCCAAGACCGACCATTCCAAGTTGCATTGGGTTTTTTGTACTCATAATTTATATTTTTGTGGTTAAACTTTAAATGCTTTTATAGCAGCTTCAATACCTAATGGTGATTTAAAAATTGAAGTGCCAGCAACAAAAACTGTTGCTCCTGCTTCAGCTGCTTGCGTGGCTGTTTTTGGAATAATACCTCCATCTACTTCGATTTCACAATGGAGTTTTTTATCAAAGATCATTTTTTGAACAGTTTTTATCTTATCCAGCGTAAATGATAAAAATTGTTGATTTCCATATCCGGGATTGACCGTCATCACTAAAACTAAATCGATTTCTGTGAGGATGGCATCGAGAACCCAGGAGGGAGTTGCAGGGTTAATAGCGACACCAATTTTTTTGTCAAGCTGCTTTGCTTTTTGAATCGTACGATGCAGATTGTTGTTTCCTTCATAATGAACAATAAAACTATCGGCTCCTGCTGCGGCAAATTCTTCCATGATCGCATCAGGATTACTAATCATAAGATGAACTTCGAGCGGGAGCTTTGTCACCGGACGCAAGGATCGAATGACTGGTTCTCCCATGGAAATATTGGGAACAAAGTGGCCATCCATCACATCGATATGAATGCGATCAGCACCAGCGACTTCAACGGCTTTCACTTCATCGCCGAGTCGAGCAAAGTCAGCAGCAAGAATAGAAGGGGCGAGTTTGAGAATAGAGGACATTATTAATTATTCAACTCAAATAAAAGTATTAGATCAATATCTTTTGTTAGTTGTTTTTTTTGACAGTTTCTTGTTAAAAGCTAATACTTTGAGTAAAAACTTTTAATGAAAAAATCTAGATTGTTACTGATAGTTGTAATCTGTTGTAGAAGTACTTTACTCTCTGCTCAGACTCAAAAAATTTCTGATGAAGGTTCAAATATTCCTAGTGAAGAATATTCTTCTCCACTGATGATGTCTGGAAGAAAAGCTTTGCCAACTCTAAAAAAGACGGAGCAAAAACAAAATGCTGTAGAAGTTGAGCAAAGTGAAAGAAATCGTGAACGTGAAATAACTGATCCTTCAGTGGAAAGCTCTATGATAGCCTCTGCTAAAAGAGAAGAGGATTTTGGACTTATAAAAGCACCAGAATTTAGTGAACATGTTCAAGAATTTATAAAAATTATAGAAACTGCTCGCAAAACTTCAGAAGCTTTAAGCTCAGAAAAACAAAAGCAAGAAACTTTATGGAAAGATGCTACTAAAGCTGAATCTAATTTTATTATAGCTGAAGAGCGTCTTAAAAATGCTGAGAGAAAAGTTAAAAAATATGATGATAAAAATGAAGAATTTAAGAGTAAAAATAAAAATGATAAAAATAGTGAAACAAGACGCTTGCTTTTACTTTACAATCAATCATTAGAAGAGCGTGAATGGGCAAGAGTTGCATTTCAAGCTAGAGCCAGGCTTGCTAAGAATTCTCTTTTATTAGCAGTAACAGCAGCAACAAAGGTGTTGTCTTCTGACTTAGTTTACGAAGCTTTTAAAGCTCAATTAGATTTAGATAGCCTTAATCCTAAACTTTCTAAGGAAAGAGAAAATATTTATCAAGAGCTTAACAAAATTGCAAAAAATATAGAAACAACTGCTGACCCTTTGTCTTGGTCGGCGGTAGGAATAAATAAAGAAAGAGAAAATTTTAAGGAGAAATTTGAAGCTGCAGAGAAGGCTAAAAAAGAAGCCCTCAAGGCTGACACAGAAAAAGATAATTTTAGTTATGAAGATAACGCTAAAGAAACTCTTAAGAATTTACAGTATTTTAAAGATCAGAAAGAAGATGAAGATAGTGTTTGTGGCAAAGTTCAGTGGGAAATGGAATGCTGTTTTGGAGAAGAAAACTACACTAATGGTGATATTAACTCAGACTTATCAGATGAGGAGGACGATGATATAATGAATGAAAAGATAGCTAAAAAGATGGCTGATTATGAAGAGATGGCTGAATATGCTGAAGACAAATTTAGCAAACTATATGATCTTACTGAAGCAGAACAAGCTGTTAAGGAACTCTATCTTAATGTTGAAAAGCATAGAAATGACATCATTTCTCAAAAAGAGGCAGCCTATCGTTCTGAACTTCAACAAGCTCAAGTTATGCT